>PMNP01000161.1:0-26412 GCA_003161755.1 Ignavibacteriota bacterium
TGGTGGAAACCGTCGAGCATGGCGCGGAAATTTTCAGGGCCAATGGCGATCATCGTCGAGAGGCCGATTGCCGAGTCCATTGAATACCGCCCGCCAACCCAATCCCAAAACTCGAACATATTCTTGGTGTCAATGCCAAATGCACTCACTTCCACAGCATTGGTGGAAAGAGCGACGAAATGTTTCGCGACCTCCGACGGATTCCCCCCATGTTCGAGAAACCACTCCCGCGCAGTAGTGGCGTTGGCAATGGTCTCCTGGGTTGTGAACGTTTTCGACGCAATGATGAACAACGTCCGTGCCGGATCGAGAAGGCGAAGTGTTTCGGCGATGTGTGTGCCATCGACGTTGGAAACGAAGTGAACGCGCAGGTCGCGGTGCGAGAATGGCTTCAATGCCTCCGTCACCATCACGGGACCAAGATCCGACCCGCCGATGCCGATGTTTACCACATCGGTCATCGTTTGTCCGGAATACCCCTTCCACTCGCCATGCCGTACACGTTCGCTGAACTCTCTCATATGCCTGAGAACGGAATTCACATTCGGCATCACGTCTGCGCCGTCAACAATGATCGGCCGGTTCGACCGGTTGCGGAGGGCTACATGGAGAACAGCCCGATGTTCGGTAGAGTTGATCTTCTCGCCCGAGAACATCCGGTCACGCCACTCTTCCACTCCGGATTGCCGAGCCAGAGTCATGAGAAGCTTCATCGTCTCTTCCGTAATCCGGTTCTTCGAATAGTCGAGAACTATGCCGCACGCTTCCAGCGACAATTTCCGGAATCGATCAGGATCTTCAGTAAAGAGTGTACGCATGTGAACGTGTTGAATCCCGTCGTAATGCTTCTTGAGGCTGGCGTAAGCGGGAGAATGAGAGAGATCCGACATTGAATAGGTCTTTCCTGGTCGTGATACGGCTGTCTGGCTCAACAGTAAGAGAGTGGTGAACAAGGCACAGCGACATCGAGAGGAATGTGCACTCCGAAATATACGAATTTTTTCCCATTCGAGGCAGTCCGGATTGCACTTAGCCGGTGAATCCCATTACTTGATGATCATTGTCACAGAACGTCAGTAAGGGGCACGAGTGTGAAAGACATTCATGAGTGATCTTCAACGCCAGGTGTTTTTTTCAGAGACGCGTTCGCGATGGAAACGATTCCTCTGGGTCGTGCGACTTGGTGCTGCCGTAATGGCGGTTGCAACCATAGCGGTGACTGTGGCTGTGGTAAAGCCTGAGGAAATTGGCCTGCCAAAACTCCTCGGACGGAATGATACGTTCAAGAAACTCCTCGAGCCGGATCACACACCTGCCTTGCGGACGAATGCAAACGTTGCGTATCAACAGAACAGAGGGCAGATCACCAACGGCGCATCGTTCAATTACACAAAGCGGCCACGCACACGACCGGTGAAATCGGTGCCTTCCGGAGCCCCCATCAGGGCTGCATTCTACGTGAACTGGGACGCTCAATCGCTCTTTTCTCTGCGGGACAACCTGGACCATCTCACGGTGGTGTTCCCGGAATGGTTGTTCATTGCCGCCAATGCCGATACCTTAACGGAGAACATCGACAATCGTGCCCTCGATGTTATCCGTGAAAAGGGTGTGCCAATCATTCCCATGGTGTCGAACTACATCGATGAGAGCTGGAATGGCGAAAGTGTCCGGCGCATTCTCCATTCGCCGGAACATCGAAAAGCACTCATCACCAGTATTCTGCATGAGCTGAAACAAAACGACTTTGCAGGGGTCAATATTGATTTTGAGTCACTCGGGGAGACCAGTGACGAGCCACTCGTCGTCTTCCTTCGCGAATTGTACACCACGCTTCACCCTGCCGGCCTTTTGGTGACCATCGATGTTCCGCCGGAAGACAGCGACTACAATCTTTCCGCCCTCGAACATTGGTGTGACTATATTGTCGTCATGTCATATGACCAGCACTACAGCGAAAGCGTCGCAGGACCGGTGGCCGACCATCGCTGGTTTACTGCCATTCTCGACGAAGTCACATCAGTCGTTCCCGGCAAGAAGCTGATTATCGGACTTCCCGCCTACGGGTATGATTGGCCATCGGGAGGCGAAGGGAACGAAGTAAGCTACTACGAAGCACTCACCACAGCGAAGGAGTCGGATGCCAAAGTGGAATTCGACGAAGAGGGTTTTAACCTTCACTTCGGCTATCAGGACGATTCTGATCGAACGCATGATGTGTATTTCGTCGATGCGGCCACAACCTTCAATGAGCTTCGGGCAGTCTGCGGGTCAGATGCGGCTGGCGTTGCACTTTGGAGACTCGGTTCTGAGGACCCCAGGATTTGGAATTTCTTCACCTTGAATCTGCAGGACAGCCTTAAGAAGAGCAACCCCTTCGATTTCAACCTCCTGAAAGTGGCGCCCGCCAAAACCGATATTGATTTTGAGGGAGAAGGGGAAATCCTCAACGTCGTCGAGCAGCCCGAATCGGGCGAAGTCAATATCACCGTTGATTCGACTTCCTCAATGATCGACAATGAGACATACNNCTTCCCTTCGCCGTATGTGGTCAAGAAATACGGGAAACTCGACCATGCTGTGGCGCTGACATTTGATGACGGGCCTGACGAGAAATTTACTCCGCAAATTCTGGATATCCTGACCGCAGATCATGTTCCCGCCACCTTTTTTGTCGTGGGTATCAATGTTGAGAACAACATCGGCCTTCTGAAACGGATCTATGATTCGGGATATGACATCGGCAATCACAGTTTTACGCACCCGAACCTTGCGGAGGTCAATCCCGAGAGAACTCGCGTCGAACTCCAGGCCACCAGAAGGATTATCGAAAGCATCACCGGTCATTCTACCATTCTTTTCCGGCCTCCATACAATGCCGATTCTGAACCGGAAAGCATGGAAGAGATCTCCCCGGTACAGCTGGGGAAGGAGGAGGATTACTACACGATCGCGGAATCCATTGATCCGCAAGACTGGAATGAGGGCATCACGGCGGACAGCATCCTTGCCCGCGTGATCAGGGAATCCGGCTACGGCAGCATAGTATTGCTTCACGATGCTGGCGGAGACAGGAGCGAAACCGTCAAGGCACTTCCCAGAATCATCGATTACTTTCGGGGAAAGGGCTTCCGGTTTGTGAGCATTGAAGAGCTTATGGGAAAGACTCGCGACGAAATCATGCCTGCCGTCAGCGGGACGAATCAACTCACCATCACCCAATTCAATTGGGGAGTGGTGGAAGTGTTGTTCTGGGCCGGGAAGATCCTCTTTTGGCTGTTTCTCTTTGGGATTGTGCTCTCCATCGGCAGAACAACGGTCACGGGAATTCTCGCAGCCATTCAGCGCAAAACCCGAGTGCAGGCAGCAGGAGCCACAGAGCAGAATTCTTGCGTAAGCGTTATTGTGCCCGCCTTCAATGAAGAGGTCAATGCCGTGGCGACGGTCCGTTCCCTCTTGAAGAGCACGGTTTCCAACCTGGAGGTCGTGTTCGTCGATGATGGATCCCGTGACCAGACTGCATCCGTCGTGGGGAAGGCCTTCATCAATGAATCAAGGGTGCGCGTGTTCACCAAGCCCAATGGCGGCAAAGCTTCGGCACTGAATTTTGGGATAGCTCATGCAACTGGAGAGATCGTGGTTTGCATCGATGCAGACACTCAGTTGAGGGAAGATGCCATCGAGAATCTCTTGTCGAAATTCGACGCGGAGGGGGCTGTTGCGGCCGTTGCCGGCAATGCAAAAGTNNCGCAGGCAATCGAGTACATCACAAGTCAGAATTTTGACCGACGTGCCTTCGACCTGTTGAACGCGATTGCGGTGGTGCCGGGCGCCATCGGCGCCTTCCGGAAAAAGGCGATCCTTGAAGTGGGGGGATTTACCAATGATACGTTGGCGGAGGATTGCGACCTCACCATCAGGCTTCTTAAAGCGGGATATGTCATCCACTACAGTCCGGACGCCGTTGCCGTGACGGAAGCCCCGGAAACCGTTCGAGGATTCTTGAAACAACGGTTTCGATGGTCGTTTGGCATTATGCAAACGCTTTGGAAGCATCGGGGCACATTGTTCTCCCGCCGCGTTCCCAATGTCGGTTTCGTGACGCTTCCGAATATTTTGTTCTTTCAGTTCTTGATGCCCCTCCTCTCGCCGCTGGCTGATCTTATGATGCTGCTTTCGCTGGCCGGAGGACGAGCCCTTGAAGTTTTCATCTACTATGCAATCTTCCTCTTTATCGATGCCCTGGGAGCATGGGTGGCTTTTCACTTTGAGAACGAACGCACAGGGAGGCTCTGGCTTTTGCTTCCACAACGGTTCATGTACCGTCAACTCATGTACTGGGTGCTTCTCAAATCATTCATGAGGGCAGTACGAGGCGAGCTTACGCACTGGGGTTCGCTCAAGAGAACTGGAAATGTAACTCTGCACCAGGAGTAAACACCGTACTCCGCCAATGACCATGGCACGAAGGGGGCTGGAGATCTTCATCCGGCCGGCCGTTTACTTTCCTCACCGGCATACGAGCAGGTCGAATAATCGTTTTCCTTCACCACAATTCTCGAAAGTCCGGTCAGCGCCGGCCTTAGCTGCTCCCAAATCCACCGCGCAATGTTTTCACTCGTCGGGTTTTCGAGGCCGGGAATTTCATTTAATAGCCGATGATCGAGTTTCTGACGAACCGGTTCAAAAGCCTGTTTCACCGCTGAAAAATCTATCACCCAGCCAGTCTCAGGGTCAATCGGACTTGTGACAACGATTTGAACGCGAAAAGTATTCCCATGGAACCGGCGTCCCTCATGAGTTTCGGGCAAATGAGGAAAATACCTGGCGGACTCAAAGCTGGCCACTGCGGAGATATTCATTCCCGCACCTCCCTGTGTNNAGCCACTGGGGGTGATCGAGGCAATATCGGACAGCAAGATCTGTATTCTTCAGCCGATCGCTGCAATCCATTGGTTGGAGGAAGAAGTGAGAGAACGCCATTGTTTCATACTTCTCCGGTTCAGCGCCTGGCTGCGGGAAGATCAATTTGAGTTCATCGCCCGCCGTGAGCAGACATTGCACTCCGGCTTTGGGGCTGACGCATATCCAGTCGATCCCGTTCGGAGGAATCAATGTTCCATTGGTTTCGATACCCACTTGAAAACCCGCAGCGTGGAACGCTCCGACCACCGCACTATCGAGTTGCAGCAACGGCTCTCCCCCGGTGCACACTACATACGGATCTCCATGGTCGNNTAGCGAGTTCTTCAGCTCCGGCAAAGAGACCGCCGCCGGGCCCGTTCGTGCCAAAGAAGTCCGTATCGCAAAACGTGCAGATTGCACTGTTGCGATCGTCCTCGCGTCCGCTCCAGAGGTTGCATCCACTGAAGCGGCAAAACACTGCAGCCCGGCCGGATTGCGCCCCTTCCCCCTGCAAGGTATAATATATTTCCTTTACCGCGTAGGCCATGTCCCTCTTAGCACCAACCTGATTGAGAATTCAGAATATCAGCGGGTTCCCTTGAACGCCTCATCAATCGCGTTTATCACAATCGAGGGAGTGATCACTTCCGGCAATACGATGGGGTCATCGGGCTTTCCTTCGGGGAAGATGACGTAGAGGGGAACGCCGGAGCGGCCGAATTTCGCCAGGAGCGGCGTAATCTGTTGATCGCCATTCGTCCAATCGGCGCGCATGGCTACGATGCCCGAAGTTTTGAACTTGGTGACAACTTCATTCCTTGCCATCACCGCCTTTTCGTTCACTTTGCATGTCAGGCACCAAGCAGCGGTAAAATCGACAAACACCGCTTTCCTGGCCTTCAGATGCGATTCGAGGATGTCTGGTGAAAAACGCTCCCAGGCTATGCCGCCCGAGTCAGCAGCCTCGACATCCGTCGCCGAACTCATTTGCGCTCGTTCGGCAAGCAGTGGAGCAACGAACGACACGTATCCTCCCACGATGAGCAATGCAGCAATGCCCCATATGACAGATGCGCGGGTTCGGGTAGAACTCAGAGTGATGAACCGGCCTATCATCCAGCAGGCCACAGCCACAACGACGAGCAGCGCCGCAGTCCAAGTGATCCCTTCCACTCCCAACTGTTGGCCAAGGATATAGAGAAGCCAGACCAGCGTTGCCATGAGGAGAAATCCCATGATTTGTTTTGCAGTCACCATCCATTCACCCGGTTTGGGAATAAACCTCATCCATGCCGGGCGTGCTGTGAGGACGATGTATGGCAGAGCCATGCCGATGGCAACGGTAGCAAAGATAAGAAGGATGATCCAGGGAGGCTGCGCAAAGGCAAAGCCAAGCGCCGCCCCAAGGAAAGGAGCCGTGCATGGCGTTGCCAGGATCGTGGCAAAGACTCCCTCCCAAAACGACGTCAAAACACCTTTGCCCTCGTGTTTTTGAAGAACAGTGCCGACTCCTTCCACCGCTTTCGCCGGCAGTCTGACCTCGAACACCCCAAAGAGGCTGAGCCCAAAAGCGAACACCACAACGCTCATGGCAATGACAAACAGAGGTTCTTGGAACTGAAACCCCCAGCCAATTTGCCTTCCCGCAGCTTGGAGGAGGATCACGATGAGAGCGAGAGCCAGGAAGGAGACGAGGATTCCGAGAGCAAAGAACAACCCCATAACCTTCACTCTCGCCGGTTGGTCACCGGCCATCTTCACGAGACCAAAGATCTTTAAGGCAATTACCGGCAGCACGCAGGGCATGATATTGAGGAGGAACCCACCAACCAGCGCAAACAGAAGCGAAATCAACAGCGATTGCGGGCTCGCTGATGTTGGAATATTGAATTTCCGATCGAGGACACCTGTTGTCCCGGACACCGCCATTATCGCCTCGGGGGAAAGCCGGATGTTTACACTGTAGCCTTTTAACCGCCCCGTTGAATCAGGGACCATGAGGATGCCACGCAAATCCCTTGCGCTGTCACCGCTATGATCGGTCGTTACCGGAAGTGTAAAGCTGACGCTGTTTCCCGACGATGTTACCACCGGCCGACCGACAATTGCATTCGGGAGAATCTCAGGATAAAAATCCCAACCAGATCTTGACCCACCCGGCGGAACGCCGCTGACGACAAAGGCAATTTCCTGCCGCTTGAAGGACGGAATCAACTCCAGCGAAGTTGGAAGCGTTGCTGGCAAAAGGTTTTGGTATCGTTGAAAGAGTTTCTCATGATCCGGCTGAGGAAGAGCGGGTGTCACTGGAAGCACAAGCGAGACTGTAGCCTTCCCCGGGACACAAGTTCGCTCGCATTCTAGCCAGGTAACTTGTCCGGTCAACGTTATGCTCTCCCCTGGACGAAGGGAAGAAGATGCCGTCATGGAAACGAGCAGCATCGTTTCGCCGGAGTAGCCGTAGGTCAGGATGTCACCGGCCTCCAGATGCTTTTCAGGAATCGGCCACTCGATCGGATTCGCAGCGATTGATGCCGGAAGAGCCCAGTGGATCTCCGTACTGAGACCCGATTCTCCGGGATTTTTCCAGTACGTGTGCCACCCCTTCTCCATGGTCAGACGAACACCAATGAGAAAATGATCTCCGGGGTGAATTGAGCGGACGTTGGCAAGCAGCTCAATTGCGGTATGATGGGAGGAGGATTCGCTTGGGAAGACACTTACGGGACAGAGGAGAATGGCGAGAGAAAGACACAGCACTCGGGTGAGCCATCGATGAACTACAGGCAAACTCTTGGCAACAACGGAACTCGATTCGAAGTCCGAGGCACGGAGAACTTCTGCACCCGGCACTGATTCTCGTAGCGGGTGCTCTCGCCCTTTTTTCCTGTTATTTCTTGCGGTCGTGGAGAAACCCCTTCCTCCAGCGTTTGCGAACCAGGAAAATAAGATAGACAAACATCAGCAAACCGATGACTGCAATCGTGATGAGATTCATCCCAATGAAGCTGAAACTGTCGTTGTTTTGCATTACGCTCACTGTACTGCGTGGTTCACGGTAGATCCAGCAACCCCGAAGGAGGGCTGCACGATCCGTGGGTTAGTTCTGTAGATGGAAATATACAAAAGCTGGAACCGCATTTCAACTCATCACCGTGCACACCAATCGTCGAAAAGCGATGTGTAACGATCTTTCGCAAGTCCTGACCGATCATACAACCCAGCGTTCAGCCGCTGCCGCATCGCTTCGTAGAGACACACAGCCGCGGCAACGGAGACATTCAAGCTCTGGATCATGCCGACCATGGGGATGTGCACTCTTGCGTCTGCCTTGGCAGCCGCCTCCTCCGAAACTCCCCGATGTTCATTCCCAAACACCAATGCGACATTGGCTGTGAGGTCGAGATCAAACAGCGAAACCGTGTTCTCTGAAAGGTGGGTCGCGAAAATTTGGAATCCTTCATCATGAAGGGTGGCATAACATTCATCGACCGATGTGTGGTTCCTGCGTTCCATCCACTTGCTCGCGCTTGAGGAGCTCTTCTTGCCTATTCGTGGAAACTTCTCCTGGGTGTACAGGAGTTCCACGCGCATGACTCCCGCAGCATCGCAAGAACGCAGGACTGCGCTGACATTATGTGAATCATGGATGTTCTCCATAACGACAGTGAGACCGGGCTGGCGCCGCGAAAGGACTTTCCGTATTTTCTCCATCCGCCGATTACCCGGAGGCATAGGGTGGCTCCTTCACAGACTGCTGCAGTGGCCGCTCAGGCTCCCGACGGACCTGAAGAAGAAGAATCGCAGTGATCACGAGAGCCGCCCCGACTATTTGAAGTCCTGCCAGGCCTTCTCCAAGCAGCACGGCAGCGGAAACGATTGCGACAATGGGTTCCATCGTGCTCGTGATGATGACGCGAGACGGAACAAGACGCTGCAGACCACCGAAATACAGGGAATGCGGTATGAGAACGGACGCAACCGACAAGGCCAACAACCCCAGCCAGGGAATATCCGATAATCCACTGCCGATAAATGCCCATGGTGGCCGGATGATCAACCAGAACAATGCTGCTCCGGCTATTGCGTAAAACGTCACTGTCCAAAAGGGAAAAACGTGCAGAAGCTTGCGGGTATAAACTGTCAGGAAGGCAAAACACACAATCGAACATATTCCCGTCAATGTCCCGAGCGGCGAGATGTTCAAGACCCGGAAATCGTATGCTCCAACAGCGAGATAACATCCAAGAAGAGAGATGAGAGCAGCGGCGACTTTCAATGTCGAGAATTGCTCCTCGCCGTTCCGTGCGGCGTACGCCATGACCAGAATGGGAGCTGTGTATTGAATCAGAATTCCCGTTGCAACAGTGCTCTCTTTGATCGTGTAGTAATAAGTGAAATTCGAGCCTGCCACGCCAAGAACTCCCAGCAACAGGAATCGCCACAGATCACGGAGGGGAACCAGAAGAGCTTTGGGGCGATAGAGCAGAAGAAACGGAAAAAGGAGGAGCACCGTAAACACCACCCTGGCTTCCACCATCGTTACCGTGTCGACCTGGCGGTTGAGCAGGAACTTCGCCCCCGTTGCAGAAGCTCCCCAAAACAGTGAGGCGCCAAGAACCATGACGTACCCCTTCAGGTCCTTCATGCTCCGGACTTGTCTTCTGATTTTGGAGATGCATCGTCAGCCAAACGCCGGAAGTGCTCGCTTTGGTCGGAATCTCCTGCGAGTTCGAAGAGCTGGGCGAGACGCCGATACAGACTCTTGGGGTTGGTCACATGCTGGAGGCCATGCTTCACAAAATCAATCAGACTGGAAAGGGGCGGGATATTCAGATCCGGGTCGTAGCAATCGCAGGCATCAAGATAGGGATCGGGTTCCGTAGGCTTGACTTCAGCGGCTTTTCTGTAGTATTGAACGGCAAGCTCATAATTGTCGACCTTTGATTGCGTCACTTCAAAAATGCTCGCAAGCCAGAGGTACGTATCGTAGGCAAGGTCGGGAAATTGCTGGGCAAGCTTTTCGCCGAAGAGCCGGATCTCGTCGGCACTCAGCGAATGGTTCCAGAAGAGCAGCCGGTATGGTTCAACGTCCTTCAGTTGCTGCGAGATTGCAGACTGAAACACATCGAAAATTTCGTTGAAGTCCGATGACGTGGAAAAGCAACGCCGGATTTCTTCGAGCGAATAGGTCCGCACGGAACATCTCCCGTTGGTTGCCGACAGCACGTCCGGTATTGATAACGCAGTTCATGCAGCCGGAACTTGCCGGCAGAGGAGAGAGTAGCACTAAGAGCATCCTCATCCCCAGGAATCCCAGCCCCCCTACATTCTCCCCCGAGGCGAGTTCTCTGATCGTGCACTGGACACTCTTGCAGATGAGTTGTCGAAATATGGTAATGAACAGCCCCGTGAAATGCAACCACATCGCATCTCGGCGGCCGAGGTGTCGGGATCTCCCACAGGTGACGAGTGCCGGCGGCTTTCGCTTGTTTTTCTCTCTTCTTCTCCATACGTTTTTCTTGGCTCTAGCCCGGTGAAAGCTGAACAGAATTTGCCCCGGGCACTGCAGGATCCAACCCAAAATGAAACAGCATCGGTAATTCATCCGCAGGATTTACAAGGAGAAGCGACATGCAATCGTCCAACGCACCTGTCACTGCCGCATCAAAGAAGCAGAAGAATGGCACACTGACAGTGACCGACAACCGGACGGGGTCACAGTATGAGCTTCCCATAGAGTCCGGAACCGTCCGTTCGACCGATTTTCGGAAGATTAAATCCGAACCCGACGATTTTGGAATGATCATGTTTGATCCCGCCTACATGAATACTGCTTCCTGCAGAAGCTCAATCACATTCATTGACGGCGACAAAGGGATCCTCCGGTACCGCGGATATCCCATAGAACAACTTGCAGAATGGTGCACGTTCCTCGAAGTCGCCTACCTGCTTGTCCACGGCGAATTGCCCGACAAGGATCAGTTGGCTGATTGGACAAGAGGGATAGCGGAACATATCCAGGTCCATGAGAATCTGAAGAAGTTCATGGACTCTTTTCGTCATGACGCACATCCCATGCCCATGCTCATGGGGGCAGTGGCTTCCCTCTCGTGTTTTTACCCTTCAGCAAAGGAAATTTTTGATCCCCCGGAACGGCAAATGAACATGTACCGCCTGCTGGGAAAAACGCCAACATTGGTCGCCTATGCGTATCGGCATAGCGTAGGGAAACCGTACGTCGACCCGGAGGTGGGCCTCGGCTACGTCGAAAACTTCATGCAGATGGCATTCAAGCGTCCGGGACAGAAGTACCAACCCGATCCGGTCCTTGTGCGGGCACTCGACATTCTCCTGGTTCTTCAGGCCGACCATGAGCAGAATTGCAGCACCAGCGCGCTCAGAACTGTCGCCAGTTCGCAGGTTGACCCCTACTGTTCTGTCGCCGCGGCCATCGGTGCATTGTTCGGCCCGCTGCATGGGGGAGCGAATGAAGCCGTACTCCTCATGTTGGACGAGATCGATTCCATCGTGAAGGTCCCAGCCTTCATCAAAGAGGTGAAGGAAGGCAAACGCAAACTGATGGGATTCGGTCACCGCATTTACAAGAACTTTGACCCGCGTGCGGCAATAATAAAGAAGATGGCCGACCAGGTGTTTTCCGTCACCGGAAGCAATCCAAAACTGGCAATCGCGATGGAGCTGGAGAGAATTGCCCTGCAGGACGACTATTTTGTTTCACGCAGGTTGTATCCGAATGTTGATTTCTACTCAGGCCTTTTGTATCAGGCGTTGAATTTCCCGGCGGCGTTCTTCCCTGTGCTGTTCGCCATGTCAAGGATGAGCGGCTGGCTCGCTCAATGGGAGGAATTGGTGCAGGATTCCGAACAAAAAATTGCCAGGCCACGGCAGATCTATACCGGACACGAATTGAGGAATGTGCCCGACGCATTCAGGTACAGGTAAATCCTCAATAGTGCTTTACGCGTTCTTTCAAAACACGACGCTGTCCCGACGGCAGATCGGATCATCATGCGCATCCTCCTGACGTGCTTCTCGCGATCGTGGGGCCGAAGAGAGCTTCAGGCGGTGGAGCTCGCCAGGCAATTACAAGCTCGCAACCATTCTGTCTGGCTTGCTTGCTGCCCCGACAGCAGGCTCGAACAGGAAGCACTGCGTCTCCAGCTTCACGCTCTCCCCTTTGATGTGACCGGATATGTTCATCCCCGCCTCGTCTGGCGCATGGGAAAATTCATCTCCCGGAACAACATCCGCCTCGTGCACTGCCAGCTTTCGAAGGATATCGCCACCGTCGTCCCGGCAGTGAAGCTCAGCATGGCAGACGTCCCCATCCTGTTGACCCGCGGCATGGGTTCCGCCATCAGCAAGAAAGATCCCCTGCATCAGCTTACCTACGGAAATGTCTCGTTGGTTCTTGCCGTCTCCTCAGTGATTCACGCAAATGTCCTCGAAACAACTCCGATGACACCAGAGCGGGTCATCACACTTCCCAATGGGGTTGATACGTCTGTGTTTTCACCTGCTCATGCCCGGGGAGTGGAGATACGCCGCGAGTTCGGCATCANNCGTTGTGGGGTTTGTTGGCCGCTTTTCATCAGGGAAAGGGTTGGAGGAACTTCTTCGTGCTGCGGATCTGGTCCGTCGTTCACGTCCCGACGTCAGGTTTCTCGTCATTGGTGAAACGAGTTATGGTGAAGAGGAATACGCGGAGAGGATTCGCGCACTGCACGCATCGCTCGATCTCAAGGACACGGTAGTCTTTGCCGGCTATCGCCGCGACATTCCCAACGTCATGGCGTCTTTTGATATACTGGCTTTTCCCTCCCACGCCGAGGCGTTCGGAGTCGTGCTCATCGAGGCGATGGCCATGGAACTTCCAGTTGTTGCCAGCAACTCCGATGGGGTGCTCGATATTATCGTCAATGAAGAGACCGGAATACTCGTCCCACCGCGCGATCACCAACTCCTTGCCCAGGGATTGCTCCGGCTCGTGGAAGATCCCGCTCTTCGTCACCGAATGGGCAAATCCGGGAGGCAACGGGTCCTGAAGCATTTTGACGCGCAAAAGCTCATGGAACGACTGGAGGCAATCTACGCCTCGCTCCTCGAAGAACACGATGCCACATGACGCCCCACCAAGACCGGGATATCGCCTCGACGAACGCCTATTGACTGTTTCGTCTCACTGCTTCCATTGCCGAGGGGTCCATCACCCTCATCACTGGATACAGATTGAGCGAGGGGTCCCCCCAGGCAGAGTGCAGATAGAGCCAGTTCAATCTCGCCGCCGGAGAGCGAGCAAACACCGAGTCTGCCAATAGCTTTTCCTCGAATTCCTTTCGAAGGGTACCCTCCCGTTTGAGCATCGTGTCAGCCACAGCCTCCATCACGTACGCTTCCGCATATTCCTTTTGTTCGAAGATCGCATTGAACATCANNGAGGTTCCAGCAGATTCACAATCACGCGTCCGGTCCGCTGCGATGTAGGAACAATCCAGGTGCCGGCAGGCAGTACTTTCTGCTCCGGGCAAAGGGTGACGGCGTATGTTGCTGTTTGTCTTCCTTCATAAGGTTTTTCGGCGAAATGCACCTCAGTGAACCTGTATGATTCCCCCCTGATGCTCACGGGTTTGCGCAAACGTCGCATTCGCACAGCATGGGCCCGCAGGACCTCAACAACGGCAGTCCATTCCGGCGGAATGGCATACGCCAGGGGGACACTCACCGAGTCCGTCACGACCACATGATCAAAAACCGGTGCTTGCACAGAAACGGTTTTCCCCGTGTACAACGTGCGCATCCCACCAGACACGGAACTCGATTCCCTGATCGCTTCAATACCCCGGAATTCACGCACGACAGAATCGGCACCCGTGCCGAACCTGATGGGCATCATCGGGCGTTGTTTAGCCGAGCAGGCAGCAATCATCATTTGATCGGCATGGCGGACGATCTGCCGCAGTTCTCCACTCGAAGCATTCACTGCGGAGAGGATGCCAACCAGGAACGCATACGTCGCGTCAACCCGGGTTTTGTACGGCTTCAGCATATGCGTCTCGATCAGAACTGCGGGACGGTTTTGCACGGCTGCATATCCAGTGGAAAACCTCGGAGTTGCTGCACCGAGGATAAACCCCTTCGACAAATCGTAGTCTTCACGAGGGAAGACATAGGGGAACACCAGATGATGCGCTGCCTCCACCTCATGAAGCGCGGTGGGGATGAGCGTGGCGTTGACCCACCGGGAGATCGCCTGATCAAGGTTTGGCTCCGGTTCCACTGCATACGTTACGTCGTACTGACAATCGATCCCATCAGTGACATGGCAGTCAACAACGAGGTCGGGGAGCCATTCCGAAAAGAGCTGCAGCATCGCCCTCATCTCAGGCGCATCAGCTTTCATATAGTCACGGTTCAGGTTGAGGTTTTGCGCTGTGACGCGCCATCCTGCGGACACCGGTCCATTTTGATTGATCCGATTCAATGGACCAAACCGTTCGTGACCATCGACATTGAATATCGGTATGAAGAGGATGACGGCATGGTCGAGAAGCTTGCGGTGGAGGCCTTTTATGACGATGTCGCGGATCAGCATCAGGCTGGCATCTTTGCCGTCGATCTCGCCCGCATGGATGCCGCTTTGGATGAGCACAATCGCTTTCCCTGAGCGTCGTTCAGCCTGTGGTGAGGTGGCGTTGTCCCGCGAGACGATCACCAGAGGCAGCTGCCTCCGCTGCGGCGATTCTCCAAAGGAAACAACGTGGACCCATGGCGAGTACGCGGCAAGCCGACGGCAATACCGGAGTGTTTCAGCGTACCGTGGTGTTGCAATTCCGCCGCTCAATTCAAACGGCGTGTCCCAGGTGGAGTCACGCACTTGTGCCAGACTGGACACTGCGCAGAGGGCAGTGACCATGATGAAGAGGAGGCAACGATTCATGGTAGTTGCTTGCTTATTGATTGAGCGCCCGGCGAACGGATGCCANNGCACCGAGGGAATGTGAACAGGCAATCGCTTCTTCCTCACTCTCTCCTGTCAGGATAATCACGGTGGGGTGAAGTTTGCGTCGCCGGAGTTCTTCAACAACTTCCGCGCCGCCCATGGAAGGCATGTGAAGATCGAGAAGAATGAGATCATAGGGGGAGGAGGACATCATCGCGAGCGCTGCAGGTCCGTCACTTGCAACGTCTATGTGAAACCCCTCGAGGGAAAGCTGGGATTGTACGAGCTGACGGAGGTCGGCTTCGTCATCAACATACAAAATGCGCGGGGTCATCGGCACAGAGGTCCGAAAACCGCGGTTGGCTCTCGCATCAATGGGAAGCTACTTGGCGAGAACTCGTTCCACGGAATCTATCAACTCATGAAAATTATATGGCTTGGTGAGATAGTCTGCAGCACCAAGTTTCACACACTGGCTGGCAATGGCAATATCATCAACGCCGGTAAGCATGATCACTGGCGGCGAATTCTTCTTCTTGCTCAGATACTGCAGGACGGCAAACCCGTCCATGCGCGGCATTCGGAGATCAAGAAGGACCAGATCGAATTGCTGCTTTTCGAGAATCTCAATCGCCTCTTTTCCATCGTTTACCGTTTCGACGTCGAAGCCCTCAAGGGAAAGGTGACTCTTCACCAAATCCCGAAGAGATTCCTCATCGTCGGCATACAATAACCGCTGGGCCATATACAGAACTCCGGTAAGACTGTGGTGAACAATGCTAGGAAGAAAAATTGTGAGAGTCAACCGGAGGCATGAATGTACACTACNNCAAGAAGTGCCGAAATATCGCTCTCTCGCAGGAAAATGAGCACCTTCGAAGAGATCACTCTCCATCACTTCACCCAAAAAAGCGTCACGCCCCTATTGGCCGCGCCAAGATCCTCGTCGGAGAACTCTTCCACCTGGCCACGTATTTGCTGCGTTCGGGAGTCAAATATTGTGTATTCCTCCCCTGGGATGATTTCCCTCATGCGCTTCCTTGCGTTGTATCCCCAGTTACGCACAGTCTGAAGCGTACTGCCCCCTCTCCCGGAACTGCCGTATCCATGTACCACCTTGATTATCCGGAGTGTTGAAGAGCGCTGTACGGCATCGAGGGCATCGTTGAGCGCCTGTTCAACAGCCTCAGGCGGGCGCGGTGGATGGGCAACGTCGATGATAAGGACGGGATTGGGCATGGATTACACTTGAGTAGGGAGTATGAAGAAAGAGGCGTCCCCTATCTGCTGTCGTCTGTCTGCTGTCATCTGACCACTGATTTCAATCTCAACGAATTGCTCACGACGCTGACCGAACTCAAAGCCATCGCCCCTGCTGCGATCATCGGATTCAAAATGCCTGCCGCCGCCAATGGGATCCCCACCACATTGTAGCAGAACGCCCAGAAAAGGTTTTGTTTGATCGTGCGGAGAGTCCTGCTCGACAGTTGGATTGCTTCAGCGACACCATGAAGATCATTGCTTATCAAGGTGATGTCCGCAGCTTCCGCCGCGATGTCTGTTCCTGAACCCATTGCAATCCCAAGGTCTGCCTGTGCGAGTGCCGGCGCATCGTTGATCCCGTCACCAACAAAAGCAACAACTTTTCCTTCTTCCTGCAGGCTTCGAACAAATCGGCTCTTGTCTCCGGGTCGAACCCCCGCGAACACCTCGCTGATCCCTGTCGCAGCAGCAACCGACTGCGCTGTCTGTTCATTGTCGCCGGTGATCATCATGACCGAGAGACCCCGGGCATGGAGTTTCCTTATAGCGGAAGCAGACGTGGGTCTGATTTTATCGGCGATGGTCATGAATCCTGCGAGTGATTCATTGACGCCAAAATACACCACGGTCGATACATCAGCAGTTGCCTTTGACCCTGGAGTCTCGGTTGCCCCCGGGTGAACGCCCTTGCTCTTGAGAAACTCCTCCGATCCCGCAACTATCCGGTTTTCCTCGACGGTGCCGCTCACCCCGCCGCCAGGAACTGCGGTGAAGTCGGAAACATCCGAAAGCGCCAGGCTGTTTTGTTGCGCCTTCCTTACGATCGCCCTGCCAAGGGGATGCTCAGAATGGTATTCAACCGAGGCCGCCAGCGCAAGCAATCGGTTCTCCTCCCACTGACCAAACGGAACTACCGCGGTGACCGAAGGCACTCCCTCGGTGACGGTTCCTGTTTTGTCGAGGACGATTGTCGAGCAGTGGCGCGCACGGTCAATCACCTCCACATTCCTTACAAGAATCCCGCGGGCCGCCGCAGCCCCCGTGGAAACGATGATGGCTGTCGGCGTTGCCAGCCCCAGCGCACACGGACAGGCAATGATGAGAACACCGATGAAGTTCGACAGCGCAACGACAAATGTTCCCCCGGGAATGGCCAACCAAATGATGAAGGTGAGAATCGCAACGCCAATCACTGCCGGAACAAACAGTGCGGCAACGCGATCCACAAGAGCCTGTACCTTCGGCTTCGTGCCCTGCGCCTGCTCAACGAGTTTGATAATGTGAGCAAGCATGGTATCGAGCCCTACCGCCGTAGCACGAAATGTCACACTTCCCGTGGTGTTGACCGTCCCTCCTATCACACGATCTTCAGGACGCTTTTCGACGGGCAGGCTTTCACCGGTGAGCATCGACTCGTCGACGCTCGATGCACCTGACAGAACAACTCCATCAACAGGAATTTGTTCTCCCGGCCTCACCAAGAGATGATCTCCTGCAACAACCTGCTCAATCGGAATGTCAAGGTCGACGCCATTCCTTGTAACGTGTGCCAGACGTGGTTGAAGCCGCGCCAGGCCGCGAATCGCCGCGGAAGCCCTCCGTTTGGCAGACGCTTCCAGATATTTACCAAAAAGAATGAGGGTGATGATTGTTGCAGACGTGTCGAAGTACACATGCGTGCTTTGAAGCACTCCCAACACATGCGGAAACAGCGTGGCAATGGTGCTGTAAAGGAATGCGGAGCCGGTCCCCACTGCGACCAGCGTGTTCATGTCGGCGCGGCGCCTGCGCACAAGCAGCGGCAACCCGATGAAAAAGCGGCGGCCGGGAAAAAGGAGCACCACACTCATAAGGAGAAAGAGGATTTTGTTCGTGTCTCCGGGTGAGATTGGACTTGCATTGGTGTACCAATCCGTCAACGATGCCATGCTCAGCGCCATAATAGGCACAGTAAGAACGGCGCTCAGAAGGAAATCCCTCCGAAGAACTGTGCGCATTTCATCGGAAGCATCAGAGTCCGCCTCCGGAGAGTGTTGTTGGGAAGAACCACTCGGAAGTTCCAGTTCGTACCCTGCCTCGGCTACCGCATCGCGCATCTGCTCCAGGTTCGCATGGGTGGAGTCAAATCGAACAGTAGCCTTGTCCGTGGCGAGGTTTACCGAAACATAGCTGACTCCCTCAACACTTTGCAGTGCTTTTTCCACGCTGGAGACACAGCTCGCACAGGTCACTCCCGTGATGGGAAGGTTAACCTCTTGAATTGATGAGATGTCGCGGCTTGACTTCATCATAACCGGGCCGATCTTCGCAATATGCGCTCATGCCGTTCAACCATCGCGTTTTNNTTTGCAGTCTTCCCCGAAAGCTCACGGACGGCATCGCTGCCGATCCAGCGGGATGACGGGACAGAGCTCTTCGAAAGACGCACAGCTAACGATAGTGCACGCTTATAAAGTGTCGTGTTTCTCTTTCCAATTTGCCGGAGAGCCCAGTTGACCGCTTTCTTGACCATTGGACGATCATCGTCTGCTTCGGCTTCGATACAAGCGAAGAATGGCGCGAATGCGGAGTCGGCAGCTTTGTACTTCGTTTGCGCCAGGCACGCCATGAGTGCAAAGCCCGCCCGTTTCGTATACGTACGCCGATACCGGCTCCACCGCAACGCTTTCGCCCAGGCAAATGATGTTAAGGCGAACAGGTTTGCACAACACTGATCGCAAATGTCCCAGGAATCAACATCTCTCACCCAAAGGTCCATTTGAGAGGATGTGACCAGAGCAGGATTGTCAACAAGCGAAGCCATAATCCTTGCTTCATGAATGCCACTGTCCCAGAGCTTCTGGGCCAGACTGTGGTCATGGCGATGTTCCTTCGCCAGTCCTCTGAGCACCGGCATGGATACGCCAAGAGTCCCCCTGACGCTTATTCCGAACCTTGCCATACCCTCGACATTGCGGGGACTGCCAAGAGCGCGCAGAGTGCGAAGAACTTCTTCAGCCGCTACCGCTTTATCAGGAGGCGAGGGCGTACCCTGCACGCTCGATGGCCGTTTTGATTTCTTCATGGGTTACACTGGTCTCATCATATTCCAATGTCGCTGACCCAATGTGTACGTCCGTGACTCTGACTGTGTGAATTGCCTGGAGGGCTTTCTGCACCTTTGCCACACAGTGATTGCACGACATACCACGAATTGTCAGTTCCGTCTTCTTCATAGGATAGCCCTTCTCAGGAAATAATGCAACGGGGATGAGGATACGCTTCGGGATGTCAATCCCCCATACAATGGTGAGATGACGCGAAGGGGCAAAGTGGGTCGGCGCGTTTTGAAGAGAAATCCTACAGAGAATGGGGAACCCGGAATTGAGAAATTGGAATTGGTGGAGATTTGGAGACTTGGAGACTTGGAGACTTGGAGAAAAAATGATGGCGCGAGAACGGAGAAGGCCGGGTGGCGTTCCTAGAACTTGGAGAACGCCACCCGGACTTTGGCAGCTCGATCGCCTGGACTCAAACGGCCGTCTGGCACTCCTCATGAACATACTGGTGAGAGGTGTCGTATCCATGCGTTTTTGCGTAGCCCTTGAGAAGCGCAAAGAGGATTGCCCGCGCTCGGTGAAGACGCGATCGCACTGTGCCAATNNTTTCCAGCGCATCGGCAATCTCCTCGTACGGCATGTCGTCAACATCGCGGAGGACAATGACACTCTTGAATTTCTCGGGCAATGCTTCGATAGCACCGGCGATCTCGTCCCCAAACATCTCTCCATTAATCTGCTGGCGAAGCGATGTCGCTTCCTCGTCCCGCGGGAGCATCTGGTACGATGATATTTGCTCGTCGTACTCCACAAGTTCGGGCTGCCGCTTTATTCGCCGATACTCGTTAATAAACGTGTTTCGCATGATTCGGTAGAGCCATGCGCGGGCATTTGTTCCCTTTTCAAACTTGTCGAAAAACCGAAATGCTTTCAGGAAAGTTTCCTGAAGCAAGTCGCTGGCTGTGTCCTTGTCCCCCGTCAGGTACATTCCATAGCTGTAGAGCACGTCCATATGCGGAACCATCACCTGTTCAAAGAGGTATTGTTTGGTGGAAGTTTGCCGTTGCATAGCGTCCTCTTGTTGTCTGGTTGGGTTTTCCGCAAGGTTCCTGCGGCGAAGCTGGACTGTTTGAATTGTGCGATTTGTTCGTTATCGACAACAGGATCAACATACTAAATGTGACTGATTTTGTCAAGATGAAACACGACTTTTTTTATCATATTTCCAATAACGGTTATTAATGCGCCAGACATCACCTCTTCCCTGCCTGCCATAATAGCAAGGCCGCCAGCGGGTGTTATCCGTGGCGGCCTTCAGTCATCCAACAGTTCCTCAAAGTCAAATAGACTATTTGCAGCCGATTCGCTCCATCGCCTTCTTTGTGTCGCCGTCGCCCGGCTTCAAGCGCAATGCCTTCTTGAACTCGGAACATGCTTCTTCTTCGAGCTTGGGATTGATTGGGCTTCCTGGTTCCCGCAAGAGTATGAGCGTCTGTCCCAGCCAGAAATGCGAGGCTGCCACGTCCGGCGGCATCTGAACACTGCGGCGGAAGTGTGCCAACGCGTCTTCCTTTTTCTTCTGGTTCTCCTCATCACTCGCGTTCTTGTCAAGCGTTTGAAGAATCGCTTGTCCCCACGAGAGCTCCATCCCTCCGTTATCGTAGCCTAACGCCTGTGCTTTCCGGAACTCTTCAATTGCCGCCGCGTATCGTTGCTTTATGAAATACGCTGATCCCTTCATGAAATGCGCTTCACCAGCAATCTGCTTGTTGCCTTTTGCGTCGGGGTTTTTTGCCACCTCATCAAGCACAAAGTCATATTGCTGAACCGCTCTTTCAAGCGAATCAACCTGGAGGAAGTAGCGGGCAAACATCAGACGGGCTTGCTGGAAATTTGGGCTCATGGCCAATGCTGAATCGAGGAGCTGTCTCGTGCGCTCCCAATTCTTCATCGCCATATAGCTTGCCGCAGCGTTGAGATAGGAACTCAACGACCGTGGTTCACACTTGATTTTCTTTTCAAACATCTGGGCAGCGTTTGCCCAGTCCTGATCCTTCATATACAGGAATCCGAGGTTAAAAAACACGTCGCAGTTTGTGGAGTCATCGTGGTATGCCTTCAGCAGGACTTCCTTTGCTTCTTTTTCACGTCCTACTCCCATCAACGCGTTTGCATAGTTCACCAAATCTTCCGGTTTCAGCCCGTTCAGCTTGATAATCTGCTCAAACTCCTTCAGCGCCTCCGCATGGTTCTTTATTTCTTCCAGTGAGTTTGCATACTCCCGCATTGTCTCAATATTCGTCGGATTGAGGTCGAGTGCGTGTCGTGCCGCCTTGACAGCTTCGTCATAGTATTCTGTCAGAAACAGCACTCGGGCAAGGACCTCGGCTCCTTCAACCGACGTCGGCCGTTTGTCCACATAGCGCTTGAGCGGAGGAATCGCCTTCTTCTTTACGTCTCCAGTCGCACGCGCGAGGATCTTGCCGATGCGGAGGCAAACCTCCACATTTGTCGTGTCGATCACCATGACGCTGTCGTACTGCGCGATTGCATCAACATACTGCCTGTTCTTCTCCAGTAATTGCGCAAGCTCGAAGCGGTATTCTGTCTCCTTCGGCGCAATCTCGATGGCCCGTTTATAATTCATAACCGCGAGGGGAGCCACTCCCTGGCGGGCATAGGCAGCACCAAGTGCCTCGTAAATTGCAGGGTTGGTCTCGTCCAGTTCCCGCGCGCGCGTCAGCTCCACAATTGAAGCACCGACGGAGTCCGCGGCAAGCAGCGTTAGCCCGAACCCAGTGGCAACAGCAGAGCTCTTCGGTGCACGCTTTAGTGCCTTGCGATACGTCGCGAGCGACAACGGGTAATTCCTCTTTGCCGCATAGACGCCGGCGAGAAGTCCGATCGCGTCTGCATTATCCTCATCGATTCTTGTGGCCGTTTCCAGATACCGTTGCGCATCGTCAAGTTGGTGCCGGGCAGCCGCAATAGCGCCAAGATAGAAGCTGGCCTCTCCTTCCTTCTGGCCCATTTTGATCGCATTGGTAAATGACTGTATCGCCGCCGCTGTGTCGTGCGAGTTCAGGGCCAATTTCCCCTGATTGATAATGTCCTGGGCGACAAGTGGTGATGACGACACCACAAGAACGAGAAACCAGAGCATTGTGCGTTTCATCGGTTAGTGTACCTGTTCTGATGTGAGGGAAACGAGCCGCACCGGCATGGTCACTGGGACCAGGCCGTGATTTTGAACGATCTTCTGGCCGGGAGCGCTGCACACATAGGCAATAATCCCGAGGGCGTGNNGGGCGATAGGACGGGCCTCCCACCTCAAGCGCTCGTACTGATTGTTCCTTTTCCTTGAGCCAATTCACGGAGATAAGAGCGATGGCATTGGGGGTCTTTGCCACCCGTTCCAACCTCGCCTCACTTGAATCCACATAGTCGATCGTCGGCCCGAAATCATGACCTTGCAGGATTGCATTCTTGAAGGCTTCATTCGTGCTGGAATTTCTGCCCGCGGCAACCGCTTCGATAATGCCCCCTCGTTCGGGCCAGCGTGTGNNGTTCCCGAGAAAATCGAGTCCAATTCCGTCATCCTTATGCGCTTGAGCGGATTGCCTGGATGCACAATCACCGCCACAGCGCTCAGCGCCACTTTGTATTCATCAAGAGGAATCTTTGCATTCTTGAGGGCGGTACGTTCACCCTGATTCAATTCCCTTGCGGTGACAATCACCCGGACGCTGTCCGCCCCAAACAACGACACCGCCTCCCGCGCTTCTACCTTGCGCAACTTGAGTTTTGCCTCTGGGTAGTACGTCTCAAACTCCCCCACCTCATTCACAAAAGCCGAATACACCGCCTCATCGCACGCCAGCGTCAGGTCGCCGCGCGTCAGCACGGTTGAACCGGGTTCATGATTGCACCCCGTTATGATCACTGCGGCACCTGCGACTGCCCACCACGATACGCGCATGGTTCACCTCCTGCGAATCCGGCCAAATGTCAGGACGAATCGGTACAACCCGTACAAGAACACCACAATACCTGCAACCAACCGAAACTCGTCCGGGAGATTCTTCATCCGGACGAATCCAAGAGCCAGAGCCAATCCCGCAATCATCACACCCGTCGAGAGGACAAGAACAGCAGCCCGCAATACCATGTTCACCGTTGCGGCCGGGTTGGTCCGTTCTTTCTCCGGGTTTTCGCTGTGTTCATCACCACGGGTATCTTCCGCCATGTCTTGCTGCCCTCAATGGCCATGAACATGAAGGGGAAGGCCAACTTCTCCTTCCCCACCAATCATGTAAGCCTATCCAAGATGGTACCGTAGCGAGGCTTCAACATAAGGCTCCATCAGTGGGCAACACCCCTGCATCATTTATTCAGGCCGTTCAGTTTGAAAATAAACGGAACAGAGACCCAGACGGCCACGGGACCATTGTTCATGTACGCAGGAGTAAAGATGAATTGCTTGGCCGCCTCGACGGCTGCTTCATTGAAGATTTCCGCGTCGCTTTTCATGATGATCACTTGTTTCGGACGGCCTTCTTTGTCGACCCAGATCTTCACCCAGACTTTTCCTTCGAGGTTTGCCTTCTGCGCCATCTCCGGATACTTTGGTTTCACGCTTTTGACGGGCACCGGTTCCTTTTCCACGGGCACGAAATCCGCCGGAGGAGCATCAACTTCGATCTTGATGTCCTGTTGCACTTCCACCGGTGCGTTCGTCCCTTCCGCCACAGGAGCGGTTTGCTCACTCATCTGCTGTTGCGTGGCCATCGTTTGTTCGGTGGTGACCTCGGCATCAGGCACCGGGACAGGCGCTCCGACCGTCGGTTTCTGCACCTGCGCCTGAGTCATCACAGGCGGCGGCGTATTGTTGTTCACAATCGAGGGAGGCGGCCCAAGGTCGCTATACTTCAGAATCCTCACGGTCACCGTGGGAGGCTCCTCCGCCTGCATCAACTGCACCAGGAAGTAGGTGAGGAATAGCAGCATGTGAATCCCCACGGCGATCCCGAACCCTATCGCCCAATACTTCTGGTAATTTTGCTTCAGCTCGTAGGCACCATACCGTAGTGAACCACGCTGCGAAGCCATCGGAACTGCTTCTGCCATACTAGATCCTCCTTCGTTCTCGTGTCCCGAACCCGAAGGTGATTCCTCCGAGAGCAACCCGCTGGCTGCGGGTGCAAGGACACTGCCCGGAAATACTCCGGTCGTTCATTGATGCGCGCTCCATCACATCGCTCTCGCCATCAATGCCTTGTCTTGATCCGTGATGGGCGCGATGCTAAAACGCGACACGCCCGTCCCATTAAATTCATCAATGATATTCACCATCATATTAAACTTGCCTGCCCGGTCTATCTTGAGAACAACAACCAGGCCGCTGATGGTATTCACCTTATCCTTCAAAAAGGCCCGAAGATCCTTGAATTCCACCTTCTTTGGTGCATTCAGCGCCATGGCCCAGAAAATATCCCCTTTGTCATTGACGCGGATATTCAGAAGCTTGGATTCCATCGTCTCTATAGTAACAGTTTTGTCCGGCGGAAGGTTGATTTCCATCGTCTGCGGACGCGACATTGAAGTCGTGAACATGAAAAATGTCAGCAGAAGGAACGCAACATCCACCAGCGGCGTCATGTCGATACGCGTGCCAAGCCGGCGGCNNGCTTGTGTTCTTTTGGGCCGGCTACATCTCCGCCTGCCATAGTGTTCTCCTCGCTGGTTTACTCGGTCGCCGACGATGCAAGGTCGGTCACCAGACTGAATTTTGTGATTAGCACTTTTTGCAGGATGTCCATGACGTCCTCCGTCACTCCATACTCCGAGTCCCGGTCCCCTCTGATCACCGTGCGCAGTTTCGGATTGGCCGTACGGCACTGCACAAGGTAGTTTGCAAGTTGTTCTTTTGGGACCAGGACACTGGCCTTCAGCTCATTCTCCGCGCCGAAAATGCGGCGTCGGAGGATCTGGGAGTCGAGTGCGAGGAATATTCGCCCATCCTGCGCGATGATGATGGTNNGGGAAGCTTGAAATCCGAGTGGGAGGACGGCAGCGTTATGGTGACTTCTTCCGTTGGCTTGAACTGCGTCGTCAACATGAAGAATGTCAGCAGCAGAAACGCCACGTCCACCAACGGAGTCATGTCGATTCTGACACCTGCGCGGTGTGGCTTAAATTTCGGCATAGGGTTACTCGCCTGCTCTTAGTCGTTTGTACGTGTGTTAAGAATCTGAACCACGTTGTAGCTGGCTTCGTCGATCATATAGGTGAAATTATCCACCTTCGTTACGAAGAAGTTGTACGCCACAATACCGATGATTGCCGCCACCAGACCGAGCGCCGTGTTGATCAGTGCCTCGGAAATTCCGATGGAAAGCTGAATGGCATCCGGGGCTCCGGCTCTGGCAAGCGCCGTGAACGACCGGATCATCCCGATGACTGTTCCGAGCAGCCCGAACATTGTAGCGATCGAGGCAATGGTCGAAAGGGCAATCAGATTCCGTTCGAGCAGAGGAGTTTCCAGTGATGTTGCTTCCTCGATGGCGCGCTGTGTTTCCGCCATCTTCTTTTCCGCGTCGAGTTTCGGCTCATTCGCTATCTGTTTGTAGCGTTCGAGCCCCGTACGGATGATGTTGGCAGCCGATCCGCGCTGGGAATCGCACGCTTTTATCGCGTCGTCAATCCGCCCGTTGTTGAGATGATTCTGGACGGTTTTGAGGAACAGGGTGATGCTCTGCCGGCCGCTGGCCTTTTTCAAAGAGAAAATGCGCTCGAACGTCAGCGTGAGATCAAGCAGGGTGAGGGTAATCAGCACTGGCATAACCCAGCCGCCGGTGTACACCGTTCCCAACAGATTGTTAGGCTGTGTACGAAGCTCTCCGTTCTTGAAGTTCCCTGTATCACCCAGCACGAAGACGTAGATCCCAAGTGCCACAATCGCCGTGAGGACAATCGCGATCGTCAGGAAAATAGACTGCTTCATTGAAGGACTCCTCTGGTTGATGGTACAATGTGTGACTTGCCGGTGGACGGGCTATACCATCGCTTCGAATGCCTTGATGGCATCGTCACGAGTCTCGACCACATCGAACACCAGTGTCAGCTTAGTAATTACAAAAATGTTGTTGATATTCTTATTGACCCCGCACAGCTTCACGAACCCCTTGTTCCTCGAAAATGTCGTATGGGCGGAGACCAGAACGCCAATTGCCGTGGAATTCAGGT
>PMNP01000161.1:26435-26673 GCA_003161755.1 Ignavibacteriota bacterium
AACCAATAGGACCGGGCGCAATTATACTTCCGACCATCTTCAAGCAATTGCAGTGCCATGAACCGATGTCCGGAATGAGTGGAAGACGGCGAACCTGGGACGTACTGGAGGGTTTATCGACGAGTTGGGAGGATGGGCCGACTGCTCTATTGCAAAATGCAATCAATTCCGGCGCGAATCAAGGGCTTGTTCCTTTTTCCCAAGATATCATCAATCTCAGCACATTGCATAATGCACG
>PMNP01000389.1 GCA_003161755.1 Ignavibacteriota bacterium
TGCGACTCTTGTCCATCATCGCGGCGCAATCGGCGCAGGTAGTGGAGAACGCGCGGCTGAACGAGCGGGATCGACAGTTCCTGAAAATGCAGGAGGAAGTCAAACTTGCATCGAGAATTCAGAATGATTTGCTTCCGAAGTCTGCCCCCGAAATCCCCGGCTATGAAATTGCAGGGAAGAGCAAGCCGGCTCAGGTCGTCGGCGGCGACTATTTCGATTTCATCCCAATGACCGATCATCGGCTTGCGATTTGTGTGGGAGATGTCTCGGGGAAGGGTCTCCCCGCATCCCTGNNTACAGCATTCTCGACCCTTCCTCACATCGACTCTCCTACTGCAATGCCGGCCACGACGTTCCTTATGTCCTGTCGGCAGGTACATCAATCAATCGTTTGAATACGGGCGGCATCCCGTTGAGCATGTTGGAAGAATTTCCGTTTGAAGAAGAAACTGTAACCATGCAGCCCGGCGATTTGCTTGTGATATGTTCTGACGGAATTGCCGAAGCGATGAATGTTAACCAAGTGCAGTTTGGAGAGGAGAACCTCTCCGCGCTGCTGAAGAGCCTCCGAAGCGCTTCCGCGGTTGACGTTATCAATGGCATTGTGACTGCAGTGCGGGAACACGCTAGTGGAGCCCCTCAAGCCGATGACATGACTGTTGTTGTTGTACGAAGAAATCTAGAATGACCGGTGGGTTGGCGTAAGGCATCTTGCCTGCCTCCTCAATGGCAAGGGGGTTTTCTCATGCACATGAGACTGGTTCAAAGTGAAATCAAAAGGGGATCATTATCCCTTTTTCAGGAGTTGTACTCGAAACGCATCATCACGGCACTAAACGACGTTCCGGGATGCCGGTACGCGGGTTTGACACAGAGTGTTCACCATCCTGATCACTGTATTTCGTTGACTCTTTGGGATTCCATTGAAGAAGCCGAAGAATACGAGAGAAAAGGTGTATTCCAGCGGCTCATGGAGGAAGCCCGGCCGTATTTCTCGGAGTCATCAGAATTCAGAATTCAACTTTCCGAGGATCTCACCCTGGAGTGTGTTCCTGTCCCGAGCGAACCTTTGGTAACGGGCTATCCAGTCGCGGCACTCAGCGAGGTTCGTTCGTCAGATTCAAAGTCGGGTCATGCCCTATGGCTGAGAATTGTCTCACTAAAGGTCCTTCCGGGCAAACTCGACGAATTCAAACTGCTCTACGCTGAGCATTCGATTCCTGCGTTGAGAGCAGTGAAGGGGTGCCGGCATGTCTATTTGCTGGAGAGCAACGAACGGAATCGCGAAGTACTTTCCGTGACGACCTGGGACAGCCAACAGGATGCAGAGGCCTACGAGGAAAGCGGCCTTTTTGAGCAATTGCTGGAATCACAGAAACACACGCTCTCAGGATTGTACCAGTGGAAGCGGAGTCTCGGCAAGGAACAAGCCAGCCAGTCGGCTACCAGCGAGGATGTCATGGTCGAACATTACACTGTCTTGACTGGGAAAACCTTCAAATGAACATTCAGGCAAGATACGGCTATGCGCTATCGACACACGTCGCACAAGCTGGATCAGTCAGACGGGTCCAAAAAAGAGACATGCGGGTCGGCGATCGGCTGCACGTGTATACTGATAACTCACTCTATGATGTTTACGTCATTGCCGATGGCTGGTATGAAGTCTCCGGTGGGTGGTTCGACACCATGGGAGTTGCGCCGCTCAGGACGACAATCGTCGGCTGCACATGGGGAGGCAGCGTGCTGATGGCGGACGCTGTTGCGGCGTGTGGTCTGTGCATCGAGTTCGGCAATCGCGTGGTGACGAGTCCGATCCGCAAATTGATCGTCATACGGCATGGCAGTGAGAACTGAATAGCATTGGTTTGTCGACAGAATTGCCCACGAGAAATATCATGATCGGTCACACAATCTCCCACTATACCATACTCGAGAAGTTAGGCGAGGGGGGCATGGGTGTGGTGTATAAAGCCGAAGACACGAAGCTCAAACGTGTCGTTGCATTGAAGTTTCTTCCGCATCAATTGGCGGCAAGCGATCAGGACAAAGCGCGTTTCCATCAGGAAGCGCAATCTGCATCGGCCCTCAATCATCCCAACGTGTGCACAATTTATGACATCCAGGACTTTGATGGTCAGACCTTCATCGTAATGGAATTTGTCGAAGGAAAAACTCTGCGCGAGGCAAAATACGCCATTTCGATGAAACAGGCTGTGGATATTGCAGCTCAAATCGCCGAAGGATTGGCGGCAGCACACGAGAGGGGGATTATCCACCGGGACATCAAGACCGATAACATCATGCTCAGGCCCGATGGCAGGATCCAGATCATGGACTTCGGGTTGGCGAAGCTGCAGGGTGTCTCGTTGCTTACTCAGGCCGGGGGCACGGTCGGGACGACAGCGTATATGTCGCCGGAACAAGTGCAGGGTTTCGAGGCCGATCACCGGTCGGACATTTTCGCCCTTGGCGTAGTCATGTATGAACTTCTGGCCGGGCAGCTCCCTTTTAACGGTTCTCACGAAGCCGCAGTGATGTACGAGATTGTGAATATTGACCCTCCCCCAATCCAGGCTGTGAAACCTGGAGTGGAGCCTGACATCGAGCGCATAGTGACAAAATGCCTCGAGAAGGAACGGGAGAACCGCTATCAGTCCGCACGGGAGGTTGCAATAGATCTGAAGCGGTTCAAGAGGGATTCAGAAGGGAAACCCCCGAACTCTTCGGTTCATGCACTGCCGCCGAAGCCGGGACGAAGACGGCCAGCGTGGACCACGGTTGCGATTGCCGCGTTTGTCGCACTGTGTGTCGGGTCCGCAGCCTTTTGGCTCTGGAATCGTGACCGTGGAGATGCGTTGGACTCCCTTGCTGTGCTTCCGTTCGAAAATGCGGGCGGCGATCAAAATACAGAGTACCTGAGCGACGGCATCACTGAAAGCATTATCAACAGTCTGACAAAAATTCCCGCCCTTCGCGTGGTTCCCCGCAGCACTGTGTTTCGATTCAAAGGTGCAGATCCCCAAGAGGCCGGGTTGAAACTCAAAGTCCATGCTGTATTGGCAGGACGGATTACGCGGCAAGGAGACGACCTCAGTGTCCAGGTTGACCTTGTCGACGTGGAAAAGCAGTCACAGCTTTGGGGGCAACAATATCGGCGCAGTGGTAAGGATTTACTTGCCCTCCAGGATGAGATCACGAACGAGGTATCGAACCGGCTTCGCCTTGGCGTCAGCGGAGAGGTGAAGAAGGACGTCGCCAAGCGCTATACCGACAATCTCGATGCGTACAAATTCTATCTCCAGGGACGGTACTATTGGAATAAACGGCGGGCTCTTGAGATCCAGAAAGCGATCGAGTGTTTCAATCAAGCGATCGATTTGGATCCGGCGTATGCATTGGCCTATGTGGGGTTGGCAGATTGCTATGCAGTTCTGGAGCAGTATGCCGGCATACCGGGAAAGGAAACATTTCCCAAAGCCATAGCTGCCGCTTCACGAGCGCTGGAGATCGACAACTCTCTCGCGGAAGCGCATACAACCCTTGCTTTTGCGAATGCTGGAATGTGGAATTGGGCAAAGGCTGAACAGGAATTCAAACTCTCTATCTCGCTCAATCCGAACTATCCCACAACCTATCACTGGTACTACATTCTGCTTCGCACTCTTGGACGTAACGAGGAGGCGCTAAAGGCAATCAAGCGGGCGCAGGCGCTCGACCCTCTCTCGCCGATCATCGGCCTCAACGTTGCCATGGCTTCTTTCGCTCAAGGAAAGTACGAGGAGGCCATACAGGAGATGGACGCGGTGCTTGCGATTGACTCGTCGTTCAGCTCGGCGTACTACCAGAAAGCACTTGTCTTTTCGATACTCGGGAAAAGACAAGAGGCGTATGCCATGGCGTTGCGGGGTGTGGCCGTTTCAGGTCGTTCCTCTGAGGCGCTTTCCTTTCTCGGGTATACTGCCGGCTTGATGGGAAAGCGGGAAGAAGCGTTGAGCGTTGAGAAGGAGCTGGAACAACGCCATTCCAACAGAACATCTCCCGGCTTCTACATTGCGAGAGTGTGTGTCAGTCTTGGCGATGACAATGGAGTTTATAAGTGGCTGAATGCCGACCTGGATAACCATTCCGGCTCTTTGATTTGGCTGTCCCAAGACAAGGAATTTGATGCGTACCGATCCGACAAACGATTCGTTGACCTCCTTACAAGGATCGGGTTGACAAAATGATTGGTCAAAGTGTCTCCGACTTCATGATTGTTGAGAAGCTCGGCGAAGCCCGTGGCTCCGCCAAAGGCGGAGATTTCGTCACGACGCAATTCTCTCAAATGAACGGCATAGGATGATAGGATCCACCATATCTCATTACAGAGTCCTGGAAGAATTGGGACGGGGCGGCATGGGCATTGTTTACAAAGCCCAAGATACAAAACTCGACCGCTTCGTTGCGCTAAAATTCCTCCCCGGCCACATCTCCGGCACCGATGAAACAAAAGCTCGCTTTCTCCAGGAGGCTAAGGCCGCTGCGGCGCTGAACCATCCTCACATTTGCACCATCCATGGGATCGAGGAAGATTGNNTTAAGGGAGACAATTCCCTATGCCCGCATTGAGGATGTCATTGGCATCGCCCTCCAGATTTGCGAGGCCCTCCAGGAAGCCCACGCAAAAGGGATCGTGCATCGGGACATCAAACCCGACAACATCATGTTGACGTCCACAGGCCAGATGAAGGTGATGGATTTCGGGTTGGCGAAGCTCAAGGGATCGGCAAAAATCACCCGGGCAACCAGCACCGTCGGGACCCTTGCCTATATGGCACCCGAACAGATCCAGGGGGGTGAAGTTGACGCCCGCAGCGATATCTTCTCGTTAGGGGCGATGCTGTTTGAAATGCTTGCGGGGAAGACCCCCTTCCGCGGGGAGCATGAAGCAGCCATGTTGTATTCCATCTTAAATGAAGACCACCAGCCGATACAGAATTATCGCGATGATATCCCATCGGAACTGGAGCATGTTCTGAACCGGGCAATGGAGAAAGATCCCGAAGAGAGATATCAATCGATCAATGAAATGATGATTGATTTGCGAAGACTGAAGAAGGACTCGACAAAAGTTGTGCGNNAGGCATCGCGTCCGACCATTGTCGCCAAGCCCACAGGATTTCGATTTGTGAGGGCAAAACTCTCTTGGGTATTTGTGGCGGTTGGAGTACTACTCACCGTGACAGCTCTCCTCTATTTCATTGTTGGCAGACCTTCCGCTTCTTCCCTGCCACCTATGAAGACCATCGCCTTCACGAGTTACCCCGGCTATGAAGGAACACCGGCGTTGTCACCGGAAGGCAATGCGATCGCATTCGTCTGGAACGGCGATCATGAGGACAATTACGATATCTATGTGAAGCTCATCGACGCTGGCTCGCCCCTTCGACTCACCAATGATCCTTCACCGGAGGGCGATCCGGCATGGTCGCCAGACGGCCGCTATATTGCCTTCTCAAGATCAACTCATGGTGGCATCTCTTTCTACACTATTCCTTCGTTGGGTGGGAATGAACGCAAAATAGCCGAAGTCGCGTCCTCCAGAACAATTCTCAAAGCCTCCGGATCAAGTATTGACTGGTCACCGGATGGCAAAACGTTGGCAGTTTCTGCCACAGAATCTCCGGTAGAGCCTAATAGCATCTTCCTGATTTCGATCAAAACGGGTCAGAAACAAGAACTTACATCTCCGGATAGGAATGGGCAGGGGGATTACTCACCCAGATTCTCTCCAAATGGGAGCCTCATTGCGTTCGCGAAATCTCTCAGCTCTGGCGTGGTTGAACTCTATACGATTCCATCGACCGGTGGGAAAGAAAAGAGGTTGACATTTGACAATCTTACGGTTGGAAGCGATGCGTGGACCGAAGATGGACAGGAGATAGTATTTTCTTCGAATCGGGGCGGTAACACCACAATGTGGAGGATACCTTCGGAAGGTGGTTCGCCAATGCCCGTTGCGGGATCTGGTGAGAATGTCGGAGATATTGACATTGGAAAAAAGGGAAACAACCTCGCCTACAGCCGTGCGGTGGAAAATACAAACATCTGGCAGTTAAGCCTCCGAACGACCGCAGCGGGACAAAAGAAGACCACAGAATTGATATCGTCGCGTCAAAAGCAGATGGGGCCCCAATACTCGCCCGACGGTCGATCCATTGCTTTCGTATCCGATCGATCTGGGAGCTTCGAAATCTGGGTTTGTGATAGCGACGGGTCCCATCCAGTTCAATCTACGTTCTTCAGGGGACCGCAAGTGGGCTGTCCGCGATGGTCACCAGATGGCCGCACGATTGCTTTTGATTCTCGAGAAAAGGGGAATGGCAACATTTACGTTATGAACTCGAACGGGGGACCACCACGACAGCTGACTTCAGGCAAGTTTGAAAATAACGTTCCCAGCTGGTCGAGGGATGGACGATGGATCTATTTCAGCTCCAACCGGACAGGAACTTTTCAAATATGGAAGATGCCTGCTGACGGAGGACAAGAAGTCCAGATTACAAAAAATGGAGGCTTTGTTGCGTTTGAGTCCNNTATGCGGAGAACAATAGCAACAACGAGATTCTGAGAGTGCCGCTCATTGGTGGCCAGGAACAATCGGTCGACAAACAGCTGAGCGGTGTGCTGTGGTGCATGTGGACGTTGACGGCAAAAGGAATCTTCTTCATAAAACCGGACACAAGCCAACATGGTCACGTCTTCTTTTATGGCTTTGCCACCCACCAGACAAGGCTGGTTGCGACAACCGAAAAACCAATTCTGGCGTATTCGGGAATAGATGTTTCCCCGGACGGCCGGGCATTGTTGTATACTCAGGTAGACCGGATTGACAGCGACATCATGTTGATCCAGAATTTTCGTTGAGAGAACATAGCCCAGCCTGGCAAGAAGTTCATCAGCTGTTCCCTGCTAGTCCGCCCGACTAAAACTCAGCCCTCACCTCGTCAGTTGCCCCGAGGGTTCTCACGGTGAGGTGGCCATTGCCCTCCTCATGGACCATCCCCCAATAAATGGCAAACTGTTCCATGAGATAATCCGCGGGATAACGACCGGATGATCCAAGGAAGACTTCATTCACACCCAGCTGTGCGGCGGTTTGGGCAACAGCGTACAGGGCGTTGTTCGTCGGCACAACGATGGGCAGTACGGTCTTGCCTTCCCGTTCAGCCAATTTGATCACCTCGCTGAACAGTTCGGCTTGTTCCTTGCTGATGGAGTTTTCGACGGTGGCTCCTTCCTTATCTGCAAATACCTTCGCGTGCATTACGATGATATCCGTCTCCTCAGGGTCGTTTTCCTCAAGGCACTTCTGAAGTTGGTAAAGCCGATTGGGAGCGCTGGTCGCGACCAATTTCCTCTTCTGGCACCTGCATCCAATTGCCTCGATGGTGAGAAGGTCCTGCCCGTTCACATTGAATCGCTCCAGTTCGTGGCTCTGCTCCGCCGCACGCCGTTTGTTCGCCCGCTCTGAAATTCCAAACGCAACGTAGAGAACAACCGTAAACACAATTCCTCCCACTGTGGCGTACGGTTTTGTGAAAAGATTGACCACGCCGAGGAGGAAGAGCACCGTGAAGATCGTGCCAAGACCAATGGGGATTTCCACTCCACGGATGGTAATATTCAAAGGAACACGCCACTCACGATGGTTCTTCATTTTATAGCGGAGCACGATCATCGAATACGCCTTCATGACGAAACTCCACACCACTCCAAAGGCGTACACTTCACCCAGGAGAAAGACGTCTCCATGGGCCAGGATGATAATTACCNNCCCCTGTTCAGAACGCTGTTTGCGCCAATCAGTGCTGTGTTGACGGCTCCCGCGAGGATAAGGAAACCCACCACCACGACAAAAACCTGAAGCCCGAGCAGGACCTCCTTGTACCCCACCATATGCATTGCGAGACCACTGAGAACGTTGTCGTTGTACTGCCCAATCAACTCACTCTGCGGGACGACCATGCTTGCAAACAGGGAATTAATTCCCGTAAACAGAAAGGCGAAGAGGAAAATGATCATGNNAGGATGCCCACTGCGCCAATGGTCTTGAGCCAATCGATTCCTTTCAGCAGTCCCAGCGCGTCATCGGAGAGTGTGACGGTAAACGGTGGGAGCGTAGCCCCTCTCATGGCAATCGTTACAATGGACCAGACGAGGAGAACAGCGGAAAGCACTACGGTCACCTGGAAGATTCGAAGGGCTTTCTCACTTGACTCTTCGATGCCGATGATATTCTTTCGCCAAAAATACAGTTCAATGACAACTGCAATGATGGTTGATGTGATGTCAGTGGGGAGTCTCAATCCGCTGCCGAAATAGGGAAGCAGAGAATTTGCGAGTCCGGAGATGTACTGGCCGGCGGCCACGGCGCTGATCGGTGCGGTGATGAGGTAATCGAACAACAAAGCCGAAACGGAAAACTTGGCGGCAGTCTCGCCCAGCGCTTCGTGAACGACGCGGTAGACTCCCCCACGGACGAACATGCTGGAAGATTCGATGTACACAGCACGGATGCCGTATGCGAACGCCATCACAAAAAGAATGAACCACGGGGCTGAAGGGCCCACCGCTTTTACTGCTATACCGAGGGCATAGTAGGCGCTTGAGGCGAGATCCGTGATGACGATCGCCGACGCCCTCCAGTATGAGATGAACGACAACATAACGGTGGTGATGACCACCACTTTCACCTTTTTGGCTGCGACGGTAGTGCCGGCCGTACCGAGATCGAAGGCAAGCTTTCTCATGCTAAGTAATCAAACCTGTAATTCGTGAAAGTTCGTGCGAGGGTTGAAATCGGGAGTGAATTGGCATTCCTCGTTGGTGCTCGTAGACCGGGGTTTGGCAGACTTGACGTACCTCCAGAAAGGAACCGGGAAATACTATCTTCCACTTTTTGAGAAAACACACTCAACGTTTAATATTTAAATATCGGGCGAGGGACACAATCAAGGAACTGTAAAGAAGTGGGTCGTGAGCATAAAGAAAGTATAAAGACTGGAATAGTTGAGACGCAGATGCTATACTGACTGGCGATTACGGTGGTATTTCAACAGTTTTGGAGGGTTATGAGTTTACGATCTGTTTACAGGGATGCTGTGACAAACTTCATCATGTCGCGGCGTCTCGGTGCAGCCGCAGGGTCTTGGATTGCCCTCGAGAAGGGATTTTGCCCCTATTCCCGATTCTCCGGTGTGGGGAGGCATCCGATGACGATGGTGGAATAGGATATAAATGGCGGGAGGCGGATTTTGTCATCTGGACTGCACTGCAGGCCCTTCATCGCTTCCGGTATCTAGGATAATCTTCCATGATTGATCGGGCTGTTTCATCCACAGTGTCGCATAGATCCCACGTTGTGTTTCCATAGAGCCCATGGCGTTCCGTCGCTTCCGAACGGAGCGCCCGATCGTGAAGCCGAGCTTTCCAACGATTAGCATTTCCGCCCTGGTCGGCTCCCAACGAAGTGAGAAACTGCTGTCACCGAAAACGGGCGTCATGCGTCTGCGAATAGCCTCCCGCCCGGTGATCGGCGCAGAAGTCCCAGAGACCATCGATCCATTTTCGGCAAAATAGACCACCCACCCCTCGATTCCCTTCCTTGCCGTTTCCTCATTAAACATTTTATCCAGCATGATGAGCGTGTCTGATTCAACGGATTTCATCCGCTCCTCAGATGGCTGTGAACATGCTCCTTCTGTAAGAACGCACAGGACTGTCATCAAGACGATTGTTGGGAATAAGGAACCTGGCATACGAAACGGACGAGAGAGTGTTGATGAATGCAATAATGAAGAAGGTAGTCGATGAGACGGTATGATTGAAGTCAATAGGGACAGGCGGCGGTTATTCGATGACAACAGGAGTCGGATGAGCCTCCGGTGAAGTGCTTACTTCACGTCTATTTGATGCTCTGATTCCACAATTGCTCCAATGATCGTGAGAGTTTCGTGCTGTGTGCCGGAGGGTCTTGACTCTCGCAATGCGGAATGGTAAAATACGACACGACAACGTGAACGATATGAGACAAATAAAGATATTTCTGATCATTCTTTCCGGCTGGCTCGTCTTCGGCCTCTTCCTGACGGTGGAGATGTATCTCTTTCACCCTTCCTGGATTGTTCCGTGCGATCTTTCAGAGGAATTGATCTACGAGCTAACCCTTTCGCTTGTCTGCGCGGTTTCAACGCCACTCATTTTCTGGATGTCCCGGCGTTTTCCGATCGAGCGAGACCGATGGATGCCACGGGTGGGACTGCATCTCGGGTTGAGCATAGGGGTGAGCATCGCCGCGTGTGCCCTGCATGGGGTGGTCATGATGGGTTTGAAGACGCCCATAAAAGAATGGGTTCTGAACAGGATCTTCCCGTCGCTGTATTACAACATCGACAAAATAATGATCGTCTATTGGGTCATCCTTTTCGTCGATCACGCGTTTCGGTACTCCCGTGAGCTTAAGGAAAAGGAACACCGTGAACTCCAGCTCGAACCGCGTCTGGCACAGGCGCAATTGCAGGCCCTCAGGATGCAGCTTCATCCTCATTTCCTCTTTAATACCCTCAATGCGATCACTTCGCTTATTCACAAGAATCCCGATGGAGCCGAGCACATGATTGTCCGCCTAGGTGATCTGCTGCGCACCACCCTGGACAATGAAGGGAAGCAATTCGTTCCATTGAGGGAAGAAGCGCAATTCCTACGCGACTATCTGGAAATCGAGCGTGTGAGATTTCAGGACCGGCTCACGATAAAGTTTGATCTTCCTGAAGACACTCTTGAACTCCCTGTTCCTTTCCTCATCCTGCAACCGCTGGTGGAGAACGCCATCAANNACGTGAGAATGACAGCCTCAAACTCATCGTGCGGGATAATGGCGCCGGCATTTCCCCACAATCGGCGAATGCCGTTCACTCAGGGGTGGGGATTGCCAACACCCGGGCTCGCCTTCGTCAGCTCTCTGCCTCGGCGGAATTGCATCTGGAGAATGGAAATCAGCGCGGAGCCCAAGCGACGATTGTCTTCCCCATCAGTGCGACGACCGAATGAAAACAGGACTACTGCCGCGTAAAAAGATCCGTGCGCTTATTGTTGACGACGAACCGCTGGCGCGGGATCGTATCCGGCAACTTCTGGGCCACGAGGCGGATATCACCATCGTGGCGGAATGTGCCAATGGATNNATCCATTGATGTGATGTTTCTCGATGTGCAAATGCCCGGAATGGACGGATTTGAAATACTGAGCGCGCTTGACCCGGAAGGTATCCCTGCGGTCATCTTTGTCACAGCTTACGACAAGTTTGCCGTGAAGGCCTTTCAGGTGCACGCAGTTGACTACGTGCTCAAACCCATAGATCGTGCCCGTTTTGCCCATGCAGTGGATCGTATGCGCCAGGAAATCGGCCGTCGTGATCGGACGGTGGTGGACGGCAATCTTGCTGGACTCATCAAGGATCTCCGCTCGGATCGCAGGTCTCGCGATCGCATTGCGATAAGCCGCTCGGGACGAATCATCTTTGTCGAGGTGGCGGAAGTGGACTACGCCACCGCTGAAGGCAACTATGTGAAAATTCACGCAAAAGGGGAGACGAACCTTTTGCGCACATCCATGAATGCGTTGGAGCAGCGTCTCGATTCCACCCATTTCGTTCGCATTCATCGATCGACACTTCTCAATGTTANNGACGCTGTTGCCATCCTCAAGGATGGCACGCGATTGACCGTAAGTCGGCGGTATAAATCGCGACTCTTGTCAACGGCAACCGTGCTTCACTGAATCCTTTGCACTGTCCCGGCACTTGGTGTCTGCCAGTTGCTTCATGTGCCGCATCTCGCACCGAAGTTCCCGCCTCCTGCAACACCTGCCTGGCCACCTATCCCAAATCCCTTCCGATTGTCCCACCCTCTGACGAGTATGTCCTCAAGACTTGGAGAGATTGAGAAAACAATAAGTCGCGCGCTGGGACAGTCCTTTGATGGCAATTCCGTGGTTGTTTAACTCCAATCTCGCGGGATCAACAAATGAGGGTGATCAGATNNAACACAAACATATACTCCTTTCACTAGCTGTGCTTTCGGGGGTGGCCTCGTCGTCGCTTTGCGCTCATGCCGTTCGGGTTCCGGCGAACCAGCCGACGATTCAACTTGGGATCACTGCAGCGGCAGATGGGGATACAGTCCTTGTGGAACCTGGAGTGTATAAGGAGAACATCAACTTCAGGGGAAAGCTCATTGTCGTCACAAGCAGGTATGAGGATCTGGCCGACTCGGCGATCATCGCCACCACGATTATCGATGGCAGTACTCCCATCCATCCGGACACGGGCAGCGTCGTGGTGATTGCAAATCATGAGGACTCCACCGCAGTCCTGCAGGGGTTTACCATTCGGGGGGGCACCGGCACGAAATGGACCGATGAACATGGTTCAGGCGTCTATCGGGAAGGCGGAGGAATTCTTGTCGCCAGTTCGTCTCCGACCATCAGGGACAATGTCATCGTGAACAATGCCGTAGCCTTGGGAGGGGTAACAAGTGCAGGTGGAGGTGGCATTCGGGCAGGCGACGGCAAACCACACATCCTCCACAACATCATTTCCGGGAATACCGGGAGGTATGGTGCCGGGGTAGTGCTGAACTTTAGCGATGTTGTGTTCCGGAACAATATCGTTACGGGCAATGCAGGCGGTCAGGATTACGGCGGTGGGGCAGTGTGGATCAATCATCCAGGTGCCTCGACGAAGATCTTTGAAAACAACACAATCACTGCAAACAGTGCAGCGGGTGGTGGTATCTATGTATGGTTCGGCTCCGCAACCATCGTTCGCAACACCATTGTCTGGGGGAACACAGGCCCGCAAATGGCTGTCAGGACCGGCGCAGCATTGACGGTGACGTATTGTGATGTCCAAGGAGGATATGCAGGCACCGGCAATATCAACAGCGATCCCAGTTTCAAGGATCTGTTCTTTCATTTGAATGACTCATCCCATTGCGTGGACGGAGGGGACACGGCCATAGCGGTTCACGATCCGCTTAATCCGGCTGATACGGTGACGGCGCTCTGGCCATCACTTGGAACCACGAGAAGTGACATCGGCGTGTATGGTGGACCGGGAAGGCTGAATTTCCCGCCCCTCTCAGGCGCAACGTCAGTCGGATATGTTCAAGGCGGTGCTCGCCCTGGTGGGTTCTATTTAGAACAGAATTACCCGAACCCGTTCAACCCCAGCACCAACATAGGCTATAC
>PMNP01000306.1 GCA_003161755.1 Ignavibacteriota bacterium
GTATAGCCTATGTTGGTGCTGGGATTGAACGGGTTCGGCCAGTTCTGCCCCAAAGAAAACGTCTCAGGGATCAGGGTCACCAACACGACAGAAGTCACCCCGGCAAGATAGTCCCTCACTGCCCAGTACTTTGGCGCCAACGTTGAGTCCTGATCCATCCATTCGAGTATTCCCCAGCTTCCCCACTTGGAAGGGATCCCCACAAAACTGAAGATCCCCATCATGCCTCCGCCAAGGACATTCCAGCGATTCAGATAATCCAGATACAGTTCTTTCATGCGCGGATGACGGTTAGCAGCTATGAAAAGACCGGTGATGGTGGTATTATTTTCGACACCGTTGACGCCAACAAGATGCTGGCCCGATTCGTAGCACACAAGCTGAAGTCCTCTGCTTGAAGCATCGCTTTTGTTAGTCTGGCTGGTTGCCATCACCCTCTGGATATCGGCCGAGCAGCTATCCAGAATCTGATCCACTGACATCAGTTGCACCTGGGATTGCAGATCCGAAGAGCCGAGGAACCCGCCAAAGTACGGAGCCACGGCATAGGCGTCGGCATGGGCTGAGGCGCTGTTCCAATCCATGACCGTTGTCCCCGTCCAGGGATTGGCGCTCTGGGAGGCGAGGACTCTCACCAGCCTTTGTGTCCCGCCAAAAACGGACGAGACGATCCCAAAGATCTCCACTGCGCGCTGCGAGTAGAACCGAAGCTGTGCCTCAAACGCATCGGAACTTAAGCTCAGCGCAAGACCGTGCGCGCTGGCATACGCTGCTTGATCGAACTGACCGTTCCAGACCTCATTCGAGTATTCAATATACGCCTTGAGACTTGGGTCGAGGCTGTCGCGTACCAGAGCCGCGAAGGCACTGACATAGTCATTCGTTGCCTGATGCGGAATGCAGAACCACGGATTTGCGTGCAGGGTGTTTGCAAGCTTGATCATGTACTCCAGCGCAACGCCCTTTGCTGACGCCTGGGAAACATACGTCGGCGTTGTGCGGTCGCTCCAATTCTGCACGGGGGAGTTGTTGGTGCTTCCCCAATCCATGAACCGGAGGACAGTAAACCCGCTCAGACGGTGAAGGAACACGGGGTTGAACGGCTGCGCCTGATACACATCCTCAAAACCCGGCATGATTACGCGGATGTTCCGAATGGGATTGGACGGATTTGTCGCGACGATCTTAAGATAAATCCCGCCGCCGCCGGGAGTCACATTGAGAAGAATTCGTCCGGCGGTCCGACTTGCTTCCTGGGCATCCATGCCAAACTGGATATCCCCTTCACCATCGTACAGGCACGTATACATGCCGCCTGGGTAGTGACCATCAATCTCGCGCGTCATGAGTGTGGCTGCCGCCTGACCTGAATCGAGGGATGCGATCCAGCCATCCTGATTTATATGCAGTTGTGCACCGGTATCCCATGNNACTTGAACACATCGACGAAAGGAAGTTCTGTGGAATAGTCGACCACTCCTGCCAAGTTGATCCCCAGCGGCGAGCGTGACGGTTGGGCAGAGGCGATAGTTGCACCAAGCATGAGGATTACAAGATATCGACCCATCAGAGGTTTCTCCGACTTATGCTGACCGCAATATACACCGCAGATTGCTTGCGTACAAGAAGGGGATCCTGCGCTGTTTTGGGAAAGAGATGTGTAGCCAGCTCTCGCACCCGTGTCATCCCTGTTAGCGACTGTCGAGAATTGTTTTACTACCTGCTCAAAACTACCTGCTACCTGCACGGGGCAATACATTCGACCCAGCTACCTGCAGGACGCATTACACTCGACACTGGCTTGCGTTTCTTCAAGGCAAGGACTAGATTACTCGGTAAGGGCAACCCTTGGGATAGCGCCTACGGAACATGCGTTTAGCAGTGATTGCGCCTGATATCCCATTTCAACCAATCCTCTCTCATGACCCATTCTTCCATCATAGCCCATCTTTACAATACCTTTTCCGTCTATCGGAAACTGTGGAGTCAGAAGTTCATCGAGACCGGTGAGCTTGGAGCATTGGTCTTTCTGCCAGACAAGGAACTGGATTGGATATGGTGGCCGCTGCCTGACATCAAAAAGTATATTCGCCAGGGCGGACTGAATGACGAAGAACTTCTTGAAGGATTGGAGGAGCTCGACATCAAAGGGGAATTTCTCGTCCTCGTGATCGAATACGTTGACGGTCCCGGAAATCAGAAGGCACATTTTCACCGGATGAGCAAGGTGCGATTGAACTAAATGTTGGACGGACAAAATCGATGACGAAGTGCCTCACGATAATAGAAACGGTCAGCACCGTGAGTAAACCCGGCGTTGCGCCTCTGACTGACCGACGTGGGCACCGCAGGGAGATCGTGCAGAATGCAGCGGTCGACTGGGCGGCTCACCCGCCGCTTGTCGCAAGACCGTTGGCCAAGAGGAAACCATGAACCATCGCGAACCGAGTCGAACAGCCGTGGCAGTAGCCTACATGCGTGCTGCACATCAAATACTTGATTCGCAACCTCTCTTGCTAGAAGACGCAATTGCCGTACAACTCCTCGGGAAGGAGGCCGCGCANNGGAGCGAGCCTTGCGCTCGCATGTGGTCCTTCGTTCTCGCTACGCTGAAGACCAACTCTTCACAGCGGTTCAACGAGGGGTTTCCCAATATGTCATTGTTGGTGCAGGATTCGATACTTTCTCGCTGAGACAACCCCAATGGGCCAACGATCTGGTGATTGTGGAGGTCGACCATCCAGGAACGCAAGCTCTTAAGCGCTCGCGTATCGCCGATGCCGGCTTGAGCACTCCAGGGAATGTAAAATTTGCGGCCATAGATTTTGAACGCGAGACGTTGGCTGAAGGGCTGCGGAGAAATGACGTCTCAACGGCGCGGGAAACATTCTTCAGCTGGCTGGGCGTTACCATGTCCGTCACTGAGGCAGCGATAGACGAAACGCTTCGAGCAATGGCCGATTTTCCCCCAGGAAGCCAGACCGTCCTTACATTCTCGCAGCCACCAATTCAACATTCGGAAATTTCACAAGTTGTCGCTGCCCGGCTTGCCAAGCGTGTTGAAACGGTTGGTGAGCCATTCATTAGCTGCTTTGAACCAGAGGCCTTTCGATCCAAGCTGCGCGCTGCCGGGTTTACTGACGTCGATCTTCTGTCTCCTGTTGAAGCACATACAAGGTATTTCCTGCACGGGCACATGGATCTGCCGTCCCCAAAGCGCCTCGGCTTCGCGTCCGCCATTCGATAAGGAGGGCATTCAGTTGATGCGCGCCGACCTATTGCGCCCCTTTTTTGCGGTAATGTCTGCGCAGGAAGAGGTCTCCTTCAGGCGTCCATGTTTTCATCGTTGCTCTGTTTCGGGGATGCTCTTCAAAGAAAGCGGTAGCGTTTTCGACCCGGGCGGATCAGTTTTTCCGATAATTGGATCTGCCTGCGGGACCGGCATCATGCTATGGGATATGGAACATTTTGGAGAAACGGGGAATTATTCAAGCCGACAGACAGGCAGTTCGGGGAGGACTGGGATGTGCATCAGTGCCATCAGGACCCTTATGGCAATCGACTTTTCAATAACAGCCTTAGTCAAGTCACTCATATTGTGGCGACGTAATTGTGACNNTAACCTTCGCGATGTGATTGCTTTTGTCAAACTCAAAAAGGAACATGAGGCTTTGGTTAAACCTCGTCACAGCCTTGTACGAGTGATACTCATGAGGGTTGTAAAAGAGTTCAGCAATAAGGGCATTCCCGAACGATTTCGAAAAGAAAAGAACAAACCGACCATTTGTATTGCTCCGCAGCGAGCCAATATCTGGCATCTTCGTTGTGTCGCTTTGCAGGCTCATATCGAGATGAGAGAGTGAATCAAGAAGAGCCTTCTTGCCTTGCGAAATCATGCCTCTTCCTAGTTCTTCAAAGAACGAGGTCATCTCAAGCGGTACGATACTGTCTGAAACGACCATGGACAGATTTGTATCGCGTGCATGCATGAACTCGTTTGCGACATCGCTGTGTGAGACCCATTCAATCGCTGCCCCATATTGCGACAATGAATCTGGCTGCTCAAGACAGCAGGAACACGTTGTTAGAATGACAAGCAATGTGTTCATTGGTATCCTCATCTTGTTTTGTAGCGTATGAAGGACGTCGAGGGAATCAAACCATGACTCAACATCGTTCGAGTAACTTGGGAAAAGGGAATATAAGCATACTGCCCAAGCGGGAGCGCCGCATACGATGTCCTCTGGCCATAATCTGAGCCGAGTTGTGATCGGATGATGTTCATCCTGTCAACGACATCTCCGGTTTGCCCAAAGACAATCGGCANNGGATCGCTCAAGCTACCACCAACATTTGAATGGCATACTTCGTGCATAAAGGTCATTCCCCAACCCAAAGTGGATGAGTTGACGCCAACAGATCCAGCAACTTGGTCCGCAATTTGACTTGGATTCACACCTGTTCACAGCCGTTCACCTGTGCTAATCATTCACTTACATTCAGAAAACAACTCTGTGCTGTTTCGAGGCGCCACAAGATACTCTTGATTCTGGCCTTTTTTACGTAATGCCTCATTCGGGTAAGCAGATTATTCCGCAACTATGGATGACCGAAGAATAAATGGCTTCCCTTGGGGGCTAAGATATACCCTCTTCACGATGCCGATTCCTTCTGCGAGCCAATCCCAATACTCCGAATCGCTTTCCTGCAAATCATCGATATAATACCGCAAACAGTTGTAGTATGTCTTTCCTGCTGTCACAACGGTATCTGTGCTTGATTCCAGTATAATTCTGTAAGGATAGATATGGGATGGTTCAAACGGAGATCCAGACACAGCACTCCACGATTCCCCGACAGTCGCACCACGCTTATACCAATTCGAAATCAGAAACGAGTCCGCCTGAGAGATGTCATTCCTTGCGATCAAGTTTAATTTGATCCACATCGGGAGATACGAGGTATCTGAGAGACGCTCGGCGGTTAGGACGCTACCTGCACTATTGTATGTATACAGCCGTTTCCTGACAACTGAAGGCGGTTTGCTGTTGGACGCTTTCTCTTCAAGCTCGTAAAAGAGGACGTTTCCGATACGGATTGTATCAGCGACTTTCAAAAAGAGCCGATAGTTTTCTTGAACAAGGGTCCATTCGTTGCCAAGACTCAAAGGAAGCTCATCCAAACGAGAAGAACGGGGAGTTTGAGAGTTACAGGCGCTCAAAAGAAGAGGGACAACAACCAACCAGGACAGATTCATTTCTCTTCCTCATCTTTCTTCTTTTGCTCGTTAGCTTGCTTGATAAATGTCTCAGCGGGACCACCCTTCTTGACGGGAGATACACCATCCGTACCATATTTTTGATGCTCCGTTTTTTCGCCGGATGCAGTCCCGGTTAGTTCGCCCTTATCTTTCTTATACTCAATATGTGCCTTTCTCTCATGATATATTGTCTCGGCACCCTTTACTGGCATGCATGCTCATTTGTTCTCATCTCCTTCAAGATCTTTCTGCAGCGTCTGCGCGGCGCTTATAACGTGTGACAACCCGCAAGTCAAGTCATCACGAATTCATCAACAGTTCTTTGAAATAGCTCCCACGCTTCACCTGTCGTTTGCCTTAGAAGCCGCCCCAGGATTATCCTTTCTGAGGTATTCTTCGTAATCCCTCGACATCATTTCCTCATAAGAGGAAGAATCGATTGGGATCTCTGCAATGAGCTTTCTGTCGTCCCTTAGAATTATTTCGTCTCCGGTGTAGGATCCTACTAACCTTCGTACTGAGTCCAGCGAAGCACTCTTGCCGTAGAGACGGAATACCCCCTTATAAACGGTTGCACCAGAGTGATCCTCATAGATTGTACAGAAGAACCTCCTCGCAGTCGAATCATTCAGTGGCCGACAGTCAATCCAGTCGCCACCGTCTGGACCTCCGCCCCAGACTGCAGAAGAAGGAACTGCCGATGGGCGAATTGGCGTGGTGTCGTGACTGTAAAGACGAAAAAGCAGGAGTCCAACTACAATAAACCCAAGTGCAGCAAAACTCAAGACAACTGGGCGAGTAGCCATTCTATTTATGTTCATCCTTTTTCTTCTCCGTTGTTTCCACAGTTGTCTGATTCTTCGTCGCGCTATAGTTCACATCCTGATATACATTGCGAAGTTCTTCAATATAAGAATTTGGACGTGGATCAACCATTGACGGAGTTTCCGTTCCTCCTGCCTCCAAAGTTTCTTTCATAAACGTCGCACAGTTGTTACCTGTGATGCTGTACTCCTTTCGATCTGGGTTGTCGTTTTGGGCCTTTTGTTCTTGCGCATGTTCGTTCATTTCCTTGAAGTTGTCATTTTTTACATATGCACCAGTCACGTCGCCTCCATGGCCTGCTTCTTTTGAAATTACTCCCAGCACCTTATTCAGGGACTCTTGAGTCGGCATTCCGGTGTTCTTGTCCATCGCCACATTGGGAACCGCGCGCTGTCTGACTATGCCCTTTCCTTCTTTGTCGTACCTCCCGTATTCGTAGTATTTCGCAAGACCCGTCTTATTGTCGATCAAAGGTATTCCTGCATGCCCGAGCCCAGACCATTTCATTCCGAGGGCACTAATCTTGTAGTCCTTGAAGACAATTGGGATTGCATCTTTGCCGCTTGGATCAACATATTTTAGAGGGTTGTCCAATGCATACACATATGGCGACCAGCTTGCGTATTTGCCCGCATTCTGATCGACTGACAAGAATCTTCCGGTCCTCGCATCATAGTGTCGCGCCTCTGCACGAATCAACGGGAGAGAGAGAACGATAAGCGAGATAGACAAAACAGCCGTCAAGCGTCTCATGTTACTTGTCTCCTTTGGATTGGAATGATTTAAGTTGGAGAGACTGCTTTCTAAAGAACTTTGTTTGTGAACAAAAGGCCATTCCCATCTCCTTCGCACGACATTTACATCTGTCCCAAACGGCCATCTCTTCCTTGATTGTCGGCAGGTACCGGTCTTGCATTGCGCGGATTTCTGTCACGAGATTGGGCGACATTGATGTTAGATTTTGTTCTGATAGGTGAAGTGTTGGAACCATTGCCTGTTTTGCCTGGCCGAACGCCTTAGGTTCCGGCGAAAGCCCTGCGGCAAGCTTACGAACATTCCCATCTGCAGAGCCGGATATATACAAAGGCAAAGAAGTGTTGGCTTTTGATGGTTTTTGTGCATTCCCAACTCTGTGCGACGTGAAATCATCCAACGAGAGTTCACCATCAATCTCCGACGCCATCTGTTCCTGCAGACATATCGCATGCTTGTAGTGAACAAGCCCATTAGCCCACACCGCGGTGGCGAGTGTCGAGTCGTAGTGCATTGCAAGCTCTGCATAATGCTGGGCTTTGCTGAGATCCTTGAGTT
>PMNP01000012.1 GCA_003161755.1 Ignavibacteriota bacterium
GGAGGCAGTGATTGTAACTTGTTTGTTCTCGATTCATCTATTTCAGGGCCATTTCCCCGATTTCTCCTCAGATTGCATATCTCGATAGTTTCCTCTACATTTTCGCAAGGCTTGCTTACACAAGAGAACCGATTTGACCTCCATTCGACGGAATGGACAAATGGACCCGCAGGGAAGACCGTCAGCATGCCCCTTGCGGGTTTGCCTTTTCTCTTGCTGAAGAATTGCTCCGCGCCCGACACGGGCAGCCAAACGGGCGTAACCTCCGCAAAAGAGTAGTCCCATGTCCACCAAATTCTTCACGAACCAAGGCGACAACAGCCTTTTCAACAAGTTCGAGGGCGTCTTCACATACATGCAGAGCATCAAGTTCTTCGATGCTCTGGTTGGCTACTTCNNCTTCCGTGCATCGGGCTATTTCAAAGTCAGACCGTTTCTCGACCGAATCGAGAAGATCCGGATTCTTGTTGGCATTAACGTTGACCGATTGACCGAAGAGTACAATGCCAAGGGTCAGCTCTTCCTGTCGAATCAGGACAAGACCAAGGAGCAATTCGTGGCAGATATACTGGAAAACATCCAGGACTCCGACTACGATGCGGTTACCGAGAATTGAATACTCCAGTTCATTGACGACCTAATTGCTGGCAAGATTGAACTACGGGCGCATCCAGACAAGAAGCTACACGCCAAGGTCTACATCTTCCGACCTGAGATCTTTAACGAACACGCACCATGTGAAGTGATTACAGGCTCATCAAATCTTACGGATTCCGGCCTCGGTTCACATCCCGATTCTAACTACGAGTTCAACGTCAGCCTTCGCGACTATGATGACGTGAAGTTCGCCACCGACGAATTCGAAAGGCTCTGGGCGGAATCGCACCCAATCCTCAAGGAGGAAGCTGAGGCCCTGCGCAGCAAGTCGTACCTCTCCGGCGAATGTACTCCATTCCAGATTTACATGAGAATGCTCATGGAGTATTTCGGCAAGAGAGTTGACTATGACCCGTACAATATTGATCTCCTGCTTCCCGACAAATTTAAACGTCTCAAATACCAAAGCGATGCTGCAAACCAGGGCTACGCGATGATGATGAGACACAACGGCTTTATCCTTGCAGATGTGGTTGGACTCGGCAAAACCATTGTTGCTCTGCTTGTTGCAAAAAAGTTCATCTACGAGAACGGGACACATTCGAAAATCCTCGTCGTCTATCCCCCGGCGATGGAGTCCAGCTGGAAGAAGACAGCCAATGATTTTCAGATTGACAACCATATCTAGTTCATTGCAAATGGTAGTCTTCATAAGGTCCTCGACCCGGAGAAATATCACTACGTGGNNTAATCATTGTGGACGAATCACATAAGTTCCGCAATGACTTTACCGAACGTTTCGTCCTCCTGCAACAGATATGCAAAACACGTCGGAGTACTCCTTCTGAGACTGGCGACGACAGGAAGAAGATCATCCTCGTGTCCGCTACGCCATTGAACAATACTCCTGAGGACATCGAGAACCAGGTTTACCTCTTCCAGGATCCCCGCAATTCCACCTTAGACATCAAGAATCTTCAACAGTTTTTCAAGCCTTTGGTCGACGAATACAAGCGCCTAAGCCGGGAAGACAAGATCGACTTAAAGAAGGTCAAGAGAATATTCGAAAAGATTCGGGATGGTGTGGTCGAACCACTGGTTATTCGGCGGACGAGAAGGGACATAGAAAACAACCAGGACTACGTAGATGATCTAAAAGCGCAGAAGATAGCGTTCCCACAGGTAAAGCCGCCGATTGAGGTTCGTTATCAATTCGACGATGAACTGAGCAGGCTCTTCTACGATACCATCACCTACCTCACGAAACTCGACGACCAGGAGAGAGAATCACAAGGTATCGAGTACTATCGGTACAGGGCGATTGAGTTTCTTGCCAACGACAAAGACAAGAAGGAGTCCGGTGATGTGAATTCGATCGCGGATCGACTAGCGGCGATCATGAAGACGTTTATGGTAAAGAGGCTGGAGAGCAGCTTCTTCGCGTTCCGGCAGTCCCTGAAGCGGTTCAAAAAGGCCACCGACAATATGATCGCATGGTTCGACGATGACAGGATTCCCATTGCCCCGGATTTCAATGCCAACGATTTCCTCGAAGAGCATTCAGTGGAAGAGCTGGAAGCCCGGATGAATGAAAAGGGTGGCACGAACCGAATGTTCAAGGCTAGGGATTTCACTGATGATTTTCTGCCGAAGCTGAAAAAGGACAAGGCATTCATTGATGAACTCGTTCGGCGCTGGGACAAGGTTGACGATGAAGACCCCAAGATGGATAGATTTCTTCATGAATTGAAAACGACTTTCCTTGATTCTAGAAAGAACCGGACCGGGAAGCTTGTTGTCTTTACTGAGTCAAAAGAGACTGCGTCATATATCGAGAAGAACCTTGTNNGAGAACTTCGATGCCAACTATGAGGGTGAACACAAGGATGACTTCGATATCATCATCACGACGGAAGTCCTGGCAGAGGGCATCAACCTGCATCGGTCCAATGTTATCCTGAACTACGATGTGCCGTGGAACTCCACAAAGCTGATGCAACGTATTGGCCGCGTGAACCGGATTGGAACAGTGGCAAGATACATCTACGTGTACAACTTCTACCCAACAGACAATGCAGAGAACCAAATTCACCTCTCAGACATCGCAATAAAGAAACTCCAGGCGTTCCATTCGGCGTTCGGAGAGGACAACCAGATCTACTCGCTTCTTGAGGAGGTGGGTGAGGGAGCGCTCTACGGCAGTAAGATCGTCGAGGAAGAGAGTGAAGTGCAGAAATATCTCGTAGAGCTTCGTGAGTTTAGAAAATCTCACCCGAAGGAATACAAGAAGATACAATCTCTACCATTCAGGGCGAGGGTGGGAAGGAACAAAACGAACGTCGTCCAGGACAAGTATCCCATCCCCGGTTCGACAATCGCGTANNGCCCCAGAGGAACCGGCCATCCCCCTACACGAGAACCATCATTCACACGTTCAGCAATCAATGGAGCATTTCAAGGAGGATGTTCAGGTGCAGGCAGTGGAAAGCATTACGCGTAAATCGCTAAATCCTGGAGAGAACAAAGCAATCTCGAACATCCAAATGGTGATCGGTTCTGCGCCCACCCCGCAAAAGAAGGCGGTCCTCGCAGCATGTATCGAGTTAATCAAAGCAGGCGGAATCCGTGGGCTTGCAAAGGACGTGAACGATTATTTCAAGTCTAACCAGAACCTGCTCAGGGATCTGCCGGCGTTTCTAGACAAGCTCTTTCGGGAGATTCTTGATCGTTACAAAATACGAACCGACTCGGAGAACGAGTCTCCCAAACGTATCGTTCATAGACCTTACATCGTCCTCTCGGAAAGTTTCTCTGACTGACATGGCAACCGACAAATCCATCCAGGAAGCGCTTACCCAACCGTATAGTCTTCCGTATTTCAGTCAGCATGTTCTCGGTCCCATATTCGGAGAACATCTGACGGTCCACGCATCCTCGCTTCCCATGCCGCTTAATCCATCCGAGGAAAGGGTGGCAAGCTCGATCAAGAAATACGGAGAAATCAGAGTTTCCGATTTTAGGCAGGTGGATTTGTACGAGATCGCACTTTCCGAGAGCGTTGTCGTCGAGCGGAACAAGGTCAGCATTGGCGCCGTGGTAAAGAAGCTCATTGCCGGAAACAATGCCGTATTGGCGAACTTCTATTATCCACATGACCTAGGGCGTAGCTGGCGTTTCTCATTTATTGCCAGAGATCAGATTATTGAAGGCGCTGAAGTAAAAAGAATCGAGACAAATTCCAAACGCTATACGTATATCCTTGGACCGAACGAACGCTGTAGAACCGCCGGCGAACGGTTCAGCAAGCTCTCGACTCAATCCGAGTTCACAGTCAAGGCCTTCGAGGAAGCATTCTCCGTCATNNAAAAGAAAGGCTGGCTCGGCGCTACCAACGAACGATGGCAGGATGGTGACAGGAATTTCATTGAGGATCTGTTCACAGCTTCGGGCAGGAAGGAAACATTCTATCCACTCTGGCTTCGCAAGTTGTTCTATGACTCTCTCAACAATCCGGAGCGACAGCACAACCAATTTAAGCTTCCGGACGGCAGAACCGTCATGGTTCCGTATCTCAACGGTGGATTGTTTGAAGATGACGACCCCAGAGGCGTTCTGACATTTCCTCCCCGCTTGTTTGAAGAGTTGTTCGACTTCTTTAACCAGTACAACTTCACCATCTACGAAGATAGCCCCGACGACCACACGGTTGCCGTTGACCCCGAAATGCTGGGGCACATCTTTGAGAATCTGTTGGAAGATAACAAGGACAAGGGTGCCTACTATACTCCCAAAGAGATTGTCCATTACATGTGCCAGGAGAGCCTGATCGAGTATCTTGCCACGAAACTGGATATACCGGAGAGCATGGCATACCAGGAACTGGGTGCAGACCAAACGCAGATGTTCGGCAATGAAGTGAAGAAAGGGCAGTTGAACTTGTTGAATGAGTTCAGAGCGCCGTCACCCGGCATTACCCGAACGGACATTGAGCACTTCATCAAACAGAAGGAAACCACGCAGCAGATTGTCGCCAACGCCCGGGAGATCAACAAGCATTTGGATGATGTGAAGATTTGTGACCCCGCGATCGGTTCAGGCGCGTTCCCGATGGGATTGCTGCAGGAAATCTTCCACGCCAAGCAAGTGCTAAAGGAGGTTGCCGAGATACCTGAACTCAGCAGGGTAAAGGACGCTGAAATAAAAGAGCGCATCATCCAGGACTCGATCTACGGCGTGGATATTGAGAAAGGCGCCGTGGATATCGCCAGGTTGCGTTTCTGGCTTTCCTTGATTGTTGATGAAGACTTGCCGAGGCCTCTTCCGAACCTGGATTTCAAGATTGTGGTAGGTGATAGCTTGCTGCCGCGACTTCGAGTGGGAGAAGAAGACGAGGTAGTGGATATCGACTGGGAGTTTGCGATACAAGAGAAGGACCGTTCGGTGGAAGGAACGAGAGCTTACCGCGCAAAGCTTCGCCAGGATCTTGAGAAGCTTGTGACCGCCCAGCGCAACTACTTCTCTGCTCGGACAGAAGACGACAAGACAAAGCTAAAGAAGGCCATACGGGAGTTAAAAATTGATATTCTAACAACCCAATTGCAGTTGGACACGGCGAAGTACACCAACAGTAACGTGATAAATGAAGAGCTATTTGGTCCCGGAAGGAAGACAAAACNNGGCATTTGCAAAAGCATCCGAACAAGCCGTTGCAGTTTTTTGACTGGAAGCTAGAATTCCCGGAGATTCTCAACAGATCAATTGTGCAACGAGAGGGATTCGATATCACAATTGGTAACCCGCCATACGTGCGAGCAGACGCGAACCTTAAGCACGCGGTCGTCAGGAATGCAATCGAAGCTTCTGGAATGTACGAAACCCTTTGGGAGAAGTGGGATTTGTTTATCCCGTTCATTGAGAGGGGCTTCAAATTGCTGACACCAATGGGCGTGTCAACGATGATCGTTTCGGACGCATATTGTCATTCAAAGTACGCCCAGAAATCACAAAACTGGTTCCTTAAACACAGTAAAATACTTCGTCT
>PMNP01000358.1 GCA_003161755.1 Ignavibacteriota bacterium
CCCGGGTTGCCCGGTTCCATAATGTGTTTGGGCCATTTGGAACATACGACGGCGGCAGAGAAAAGGCTCCCGCGGCGATTTGCAGGAAAGTCATTGAAGGGAAAACACTGGGGAAAAAGGAGATTGTGATTTGGGGAGATGGGCACCAGACCAGAAGCTTTATGTATATCGAGGACTGCGTCAAAGGGATTCTCGATATCATGTACAGCACCATCACTGAACCCATCAATCTCGGCAGCAGTGAAATGGTCTCCATTAATCAACTCGTCGATTACGTGGAAGAGATTGCAGGGCATACCCTGGAACGAAGATACGATCTTGACGCTCCGAAGGGAGTGCGTGGAAGAAACAGCGACAATACGCTCATCAAACACTATCTTGGCTGGGAACCATCCATTCCGCTGAAAAAGGGCTTAAAGAAGACGTACGATTGGATCTATGAGGAAATGAGCAAGAGCAAGGGAAAAGATTCAAAGAAAGCGGTATTCAACGAAGCATAGAGAATTGGAATGTTCATGTCGACGGAGAGAAGAGTTCTTGTCAGTGGGTGTTACGACCTGCTTCACGCCGGTCACATAGCGTTCTTCAAAACTGCGGCGCAGTTTGGCAAAGTATTCGTCGCTGTCGGTGCAGATGAAAATGTCCGGTTGTTGAAAGGGAGGGCGCCATATTTTTCCCAAGAGGAGCGGGTGTACATGGTGAACTCCGTCCGTTATGTCGAAGACGCGTTTGTTGCGGCAGGGTCGGGCATGCTGGACTTCGAACCTGACATTAAGCGCATTATGCCCGATGTCTTCGTAGTGAACCACGATGGTCATACCGCTGACAAAGAAGCACTGTGCAAGAGTCTCGGAATTGATTACAAAATATTGGAAAGAATTCCGGAACCTGGCCTCCCAGCGCGGGCGAGTTCGTCCACCAAGCAAGAGTTGCAGTTTCCCTACCGAATCTGCCTCGCCGGTGGTTGGATGGACCAACCGTGGGTCTCGACAATTCACCCCGGCACCGTTGTTNNAGTTCGAGAAAAGTTGCTGTTGAAGTGTGGGGAAATACACCCCCTAAGGGAAATCCCCTCGTCAATGCAAAGATTCTCTTTGGTGCAGAGAATCCTCCGGGTTCACGCTATATTTCCGGTTCACAAGATCACATCGGTTTGCTCAATCCGGGAATAAGTCGGCTCTACTATGAAGGCGAATATTGGCCCAGCCAAATTGAGTCGACAAGAGACAAAGATCTTAGCGATTGGCTTTCCAACATTCTTCATCTTGTTCCCCTGGAACCAAGGCCGGTGGGGTACGATCCCTTGAAAGTGAAGAATCTCACCATCGACAACGTGCGGGAACTTGGCGAAGCGGGCGAACAATGCTGGAAGAGCATTCTTCGAAAAGATGCCGCTGGTTTGGGTGAATCGATGACAAAGACGTTTCTCGCGTGGAAGAAGACGCTGCCCTGTACTGTCCCTGATTGCATACTGAACGAAATGAAAGAGAAATATTTCCCTCACTCCCTGGGCGCAATAACCTCCGGCAGCGGCGGCGGTTATGTTGTTGTGGCGTCGGAAAAGAACATTGCCGGCTCCCTCAAGATCAAAGTGAGGATTTGAGCATGAAACGGTTCAAACGTTACTGCAAAACTCTTCAACTGGAAAACGACGCTGAATTGATTGAGGAATATAAGAAGCTCCACGCGATGGGAAACGCATGGCCTGAAATAACCCGGGGAATGAAAGAAGTGGGGGTCATCGATATGGAACTCTATCTGGATGGAACAACCCTGTTCATGATTATGGATACCGAAGAAGCATTTGACCATGACAACGCAATGACAAGACTTGCAGCGTTGCCGCGCCAATCGGAATGGGAGGCAACCGTATCACATTGTCAGAAATCATCGGAGTCCTCTTCGGCCAAAGACAAATGGAAACTGGTCGAACGCATTTACAAACTCGATCAGCAGACGGAGTGTAAAGTCGAAGAAGGCTATTTGGAAGAAGTGTCGCTGTGACATCATCAAGAGCGAATACGGAATGCGATCTGCGCTGGGGTTGATTGCAGTGCCGTTCGCATTTGTGGGATGTGCCGCAGACCTTGAAGACGGCTGTATTGGCGTCCGCTGCTGAAAATCGGTTCGTAATATCATTGTGTCGGAACAGACCATCCAATAGATCAAGGGAAGTCGCCATGGCGTTGTCGAAAATGTTTAAGACCGACGATGGCAAGAACTATATGTTCACTTTCGCGCTCGTCAGCACGCTCTTCTTATTGTGGGGCATTTGCAATGGCATGATCGATGTGATGGACAAGCACTTTCAGGATCAACTGCACCTGACGAAATCACAGTCCGCGTGGGTGCAGTTTGCGCACTATTTGGGCTACCTGTTGATGGCCCTGCCCGCAAGCTGGCTGGCGCGCAAACTTGGCTACAAGGGAGGCATCATATCAGGACTGCTGATCGTAGCGCTGGGCGGGTTCTGGTTTGTTCCGGCTACGTATATCTCATCGTTCTGGGCGTTCCTGCTGGGAGTATGCGTCATCGCAATGGGATTGACAATTCTCGAAACAGTGGCAAACCCCTATACTACCGTACTCGGCCCTAAAACATTTGCAGCGGCACGCATCAATTTTGCGCAATCATTCAATGGGGTTGGCTGGATATTTGGACCAATCATTGGGGGAATCTTCTTCTATTCTGCAGGCGGCTCCGAAGTCGCCCAAGGGCAATTGTACATTCCGTACGTCGCAGTGGCAGTCGTCGTTCTTGTGATGTCCATTGTCTTCTATTTCGCCAATGTCCCCGACCTTAACACTGAGGACGAGTATCACCTGGGGGACTCTCCTTCCTCGAGCGTCAGACGTTCCATCTGGTCGCACCCGCATTTTGTCGGTGGAGTCGCCGCTCAGTTCCTCTATGTTGCGGCGCAGGCGGGCATCTTTAGCTTTTTCATTAACTACATCGTTGAAGAGATGCCATCAATATCACTCGGACTTTCAAGCAGTTGGTTCTTTAGAGATCGCGCCATAGTGCGAGAAGGTGCTCACTACGTGAATGAACAAGGGGCTACATTCCTGCTCGGCACAATTGGATTTCCACTGTTCCTGATTGGCCGCGCTACCGGAGCTGCGATTCTGAGGAAATTGAAAGCACATAGGGTGCTGGGCACTTATGCGATCGCCAATGTTCTTCTCTGCGGCATCGTCATGCTGAGACTCGGCTGGGTTTCAGTTGCGGCCATGTTCCTGAGTTTTTTCTTGATGTCGATCATGTTTCCAACGATTTTNNATTTTTGCTCTTGGCATCTACGGTCTTGGTGTTCAGGCGAAGCGAGCATCAGGCTTCATCGTCATGGCCATTATCGGTGGAGCGATCATGCCGAAGCTTATGGGCTACCTGGGAGATGTTTACAACATGTCATTCAGCTTCCTCGTGCCGCTTGGTTGCTTTGCACTTATCGCCATGTATGGATATTCATGGCCGAGAATGAGCAAAACGGATTCTCCAGCGAGCATTGCCGGTGTGCACGGACACTGATGTCACAAACGACGTAGCGATCTTATGAAGACGGCTCTGCTCTCTCTTGCGTTCACTCTGATGTCACTTCAGGACGTGTCGGCACAAAGCGATACTCTCCTCAAACTCTGGTACAACAAACCTGCGGAACAATGGGTCGAAGCACTTCCTGTGGGGAATGGCCGTTTGGGTGCCATGGTATTTGGAAACCCGCGCCGCGAAGTACTTCAGCTTAATGAAAATACTGTGTGGGGTGGTCAACCCAACCGTAATGATAATCCCGATGCAAAAGAAGCTCTGCCTCTCGTCCGTCAACTGATCTTTGAAGGCAGATACAAAGACGCGCAGGATCTGGTGAACCAGAGATTTATCAGCAGGATTTCCAATGGGATGCCCTACCAGACTGTAGGGAACCTGTATCTTTCGTTCCCGGGCCATGAAGATTTCATCAACTACTACAGGGAATTGAATATTGAAAGAGCCGTGGCAACAACACGCTATGATGCCGATGGTGTAACGTATACACGCGAAGTATTTGCCTCACTACCAGACCAGGTTGTCATCGTCCGCATCAGCGCAAACAAGCCCGGCAAGCTCTTCTTCACGGCTTCGATGGACAGGCCATCGCAAATTGATGTGTCAACTGAAGGCAATGACAAACTTGTTGTCTCTGGCGTCACCGGTGATTGTGATTCAGTGAAAGGTAAGGTGAAGTTTCAAGCCCAGGTGAAAATAGTCTCCGAGGGCGGAACCATTGTTGCAGGCGATAAGGCGATTACTGTGGCACATGCGACTACTGCGACTGTGTACATTTCCATTGCTTCGAGTTTTAACAGCTATGCAGATATCAGCGGGAACGCGGGCGAACGAGCAACAGGATACCTTGGGTCTGCCCTCAAAAAAGATTATGCACAAGCTCTGAGCGATCATGTTTCTGCTTTCCAGAAGTATTTTNNACTGATTCCGTCAACAACCCAACCAATGTCAGGATAGAGCAATTTGCCCATGGCAATGACCCGCAACTCGCGGCATTGTATTTTCAGTACGGCAGATACCTGCTGATATCATCCTCGCAGCCTGGCGGACAGCCAGCAACGCTTCAAGGCCTTTGGAACGACCAGCTCTACCCTCCCTGGGACAGCAAATACACGGTAAATATCAATACCGAAATGAATTACTGGCCATCGGAAGTTACCAATCTCAGCGAGATGAATGAGCCTCTCATCCAGATGATCCGTGAACTTTCGGAAACTGGCAAGCACACGGCAAAAGACATGTATGGCGCTCAGGGATGGGTGCTCCATCACAATACAGATATCTGGCGAATAAATGGACCTATCGACGGATCATTTTGGGGAATGTGGCCTATGGGAGG
>PMNP01000274.1 GCA_003161755.1 Ignavibacteriota bacterium
GCTCGATATGGGTTTCATCCCCGATGTTCGGCGGATTATCGAAAGCACTCCCCCGAAGACCCGGAGACAGACGCTTCTGTTTAGTGCCACCCTGACTCCCGAAGTCGTGCGCCTTGCCTCAAAATGGACGAAGGACGCGATCACGGTGGAGATTGATCCCGAACATGTGGCGACTGACTCCGTGGATCAGGTGGTCTATATCGTGACGGCAGATGAGAAGTTTAGGGTGCTCTACAATNNACGGAGCGTTTTGCAAAAATGGGAGTCAGTACCGGTCTGCTGTCTGGAGATGTTTCGCAAGATCGCCGGATCAAGACCCTCGAAGCATTTCGCTCGGGCCAAATCCGTGTGATGGTTGCGACCGATGTGGCTGCACGGGGACTTCACATAGAAGACATCAGTCACGTCGTGAACTACTATATGCCGTTGAATCCGGAGGATTATGTCCACCGTATTGGCAGAACCGGCCGCGCTGGGGCGAAAGGAATTTCGGTGAGTTTTGCAGATGAAATGGGTGCCCAACAGCTTCCGGCAATCGAAAAGTACATGCGAAGGCCTCTCACTGCGGTGTATCCCGATCAATCGCTGTTGGGAGATCCGGTACCTTTGAAGGATTCTCCTGCCCCGTTAATCATCGAGAAAGCCGTGCGCCATGAGGATCGAAATCGCAGGCGTACTGGTCGTCCGCAAGGGCGCAGGCCGGGTGGATCAGGGCCTCATCGCCGGAGACCTGGAGGAGCAGGCGGGGGTGAAGGCAAACAGGGTGCCTGAACAGTGCCCGTTGAGCGTGCAATCCTGTGCGATGATACCGGTGTTCTTCATCCTCTGCCACAGGTATGTTTTTGTCCGGGTAAAAACGTTGTGAGCGGACGAGACGTTGACGCGAATGCCGTGTCGTTCGAGTCTGATATTGACCTTCCCGTGTTCCAACCCTGCGCTCTCCCTTCCGGCGAAGCCGATCGGAATTATGCGGGATAGATCGCCGCTCTTCTCACCCAGTCCGCGCTGCACACGCCTTCTCACGCGAGAGTGATCCGCGTTGCCTGCCCGTCCGTCTTCCCCCTTATCCCTGCAATTCCCTGGAAACCAGAGCGCGTGACAGGCAGGTCGACGCAGACCATGTCCGACCTCCTCTAAAGCCGCNNACGGCGAGATACGAGCCGAAAACGACGGATGCCGAACGATGCAATGATCTCAGAGATACCTGTGCGAGAGTTGGTTTCCCTTTGCATCGAATTCGTAGACCAGGGGAACGCCCGTGGGAATATTCAGTTCGAGAACCTGTTGCTGGGTTAGTGTATCGAGGTGCATAACTAGCGAGCGAAGACTGTTCCCATGGGCGGCAATAATGATATTTTCCCCCTTTGCCACGTACGGCTGAATGTGTTTCTCATAGTAGGGGAGAGTCCGCGCTGCGGTATCCTTCAAACTCTCACCATTGGGAGGTTGTATATCGTAGGAGCGACGCCAGAGTTTCACCTGATCGTCGCCGTACTTCTTTGCTGTTTCCGCCTTGTTGAGTCCCTGGAGATCTCCATAGTGGCGTTCGTTGAGGGCTTGATCAAATTCCGTTGGGATTCCGGCCTGGCCGATGATCTCAAGGACAATGCGAAGCGTGTCGTTTGCCCGCTTGAGAACGGATGAGAATGCCCGGTTAAATTTATAGCCTTTGAGCTTTTCCCCCGCCTGGCGCGCCTCCTCAACTCCCTTGGGGGATAAGGGAACATCGACCCAGCCAGTAAAACGGTTCTCAAGATTCCATTGTGATTCCCCGTGACGGAGCAGAACTAACTGTGACATGGTTTCTCTCTTAGTGATGGAAGTGATCGTTGAACAATTGTTTTGCATCTCCTCGCTTTGTTGCACTGCGGCGATCAGAACCCCTTGAAGAAGACCAGCGTAAAACCCGCAACAATGCCGATGAGGATGATGTTCTTCAAGAGTGGACTCCGTGTCTTGATGGTGCTCCAGGAAAGTGCCAGGGCAACCATCGTTGCGATGATCCCAAGCGACACGCCAAATGCTCCCGCGAATCCGAGCGTCTTGCCCACACGGTCCACGAAATGAGGACCGCCGTAATTTCCATACAGGATCATAAGATGGACAGTGTAAATCAAGAGTGACTCACGTCCGGAAACCACGATGAATGATGACGCCGACAACCCGCGTCTCTTTTCATAGAAGTACAGCGCCGCACAGGCGATCATGATCAGGCCAAAGCGTAACAGGAAGAAACTCGGACTTGTCCTCCAGTAATCATACACCGGATAGAGGCTTGCGGCAACGGGCTCGATGGCGAATGAGAGTCCGATGCCGATGAGTGCCGCGAGTGTGAACCGTGTCATTGCCCGCGATGTGGCAGTTGGATCGTCTGGCGGCTGCCCGGCGTGCTGGAGATAATATGACCCGGCGAGGACTCCGCCGAAAACAAATGCGGCCCAGGGGAAGAGAGGGAAGAGCGATGCATGGAGGCCGTTGAGGTACTCTGCCAGGAGTGGTGGGAGGATGTTCCAGAAATCGACACTCCACATCACCGGTGTGGCGAGCACCACAGCGACAGAAAGGATTGCCGTGGCCAAAGTGAAACGGCGTTCTGTCCTCGTCAAGAGCAAAGTCGCCAGGAGTATCAACAAAGACATTGCGATGCATTGGAGGACATCAACCTGGCAGCATGCGAGCCACGCCGGTCTCCCCGCATCATACATCAGGTGATGGTATTCGAATTTCGGGATATGAAGGCAGTAGCCGATGAGAAACAGGAGTCCGAGACGGGAAAGCTGCCGCCAAAAAGGGAGGCGGAAAGCCAGAAAATCGTTCATCTTGCGGCGCACCGACACGGCAAATGCCATTCCAGAGGCGAACAAGAATGCGGGTGCGACAAGCCCGTGCATGAATGTGAGAAAAGCATAGAACGTTGTCGACGAAAGGTCCGGCCGGAGAATGCTGTTCATGACGTGCGCATCAATCATGAAGAGCATCGCCCAGCCGCGAAGCCCGTCAATGAACTGCAGCCGTCCCGGCTTTGCGGTCGGCGACGGGTTCACACTGAAAATCCCGTCACGATGGCTGTGACGGGATTCCGTCGAAAGGTTGAGAGGAGACCGCCGCACATTATTCTCCCAGCTTTTCCAGGAGAACGCGTTCCAACTCATTGAAGTCAACCGGCTTGGTGATATACGCAGCTCCTCCCATTTCCTCGCTGAACTTCTGTGCGTAGTAATCGTCCACAGAGGTCAAGAACACAAACGGGATGGGACCGAAGCTTTTCTTTTCCTTTACCTTCTCGAACAGCTCAAAACCGTTTGTTCCGGGCATGATAAGGTCGGAAACAATAATGCTGGGTTTCAATCGATGGATTTCCTTCAGGGCTGCGTCGGCACCTGCCACGCTTGTCACCGTGAATCCGCGATCAGTCAGGCCGGCTGCTGTGGACATGAGCGTCGACGGTTCATCATCCACCAATAGGACAACCTTGCTTTTCTTGTCTGTGATCATGCCATCTCCAGGATCGGAAGAACTCGAATGCCGGAATGAATATGATGAAATCTCCTACGAAAATCAACGTGCAGAAAACGCGCTCTCGAACCCGTAGTTCACAGAAACGGCCTAAAAGGTGATTCCTTTACGTTACCTATGTGTGTTCGTAATCAGCTGCGCACAATATTTCCCGCTCCAGACCGCGCTCTCGATGGTGCCAGGGAGTCCGGTGGCAGTCCAATCGCCCGCAAGATAAAAGTTGGGAATACAAGTCTGCTGATTCGGACGCACCGATTCCGTATCATGCCGTGGTGAGAACGTTGCCCGTTTCTCGCGAATGACGAGAGAATGGACCGGCTCAGAGGCAGCGGTTCCGAAGACAGCATGCAAATCTGCCATAGCCAGCGAGGTAATTTCGTCGTTAGTGGCGCCGGTAAGTTCATGCGCTGCGCTGAAGACGCACGAGACATGCCCTCCGCCTAACGCTGAGGGCGTGATGACGCGTCTGTTGAACACCCACTGTATGGTTCTCCCAATCACTCCCATGCTTGCTTCCCGCATGAAATTGGTGTGGAACCAGAGATGGATGGACACAATGGGCGACGGAGTGAGTTTCTCCAATCCCGGCAACACAACTGCCGGCGGGAGTAATTCCTCAATTGACCACGGAGGGACGGCAAGCACTACAGCCGAACCCTGTTGGTTTGTTCCATTGGCAAGACGCACCCCGGCAGCCCTCCCGGCTTGTGTCACTACACCAACGACCCGCATGCCAAAGTTCACCCTCCCCCCATGGTCGCTGATGTACTTGCAGGCTGGGTGGACGAAGAGATCGCTCAAGCCAACTGTGGGAATGAGGAGCGATGCTGGATGTGGAGGGTGATGAGCATGATCTGCATCAAATGCCCTCTGCAGGCATCGGAGGAAAAGCGTAGCGGACGCAAATGACGTTCGTTCATTCATTATTGCAACGGCGAGTGGTTCCCAGAACGATCGGATGGTCTCACCGCTTTGACCATGAAGCTGAAGCCACTGGAGCACAGAGAGAGAAGCAACTTCCGGACTCTCCGCCATTGCGTGCTGCAAAGCCAATCCTCCGCGAATGAGCCGGAGTCGATCGAGCGGTGCGAGGAGATTGGTCGTAAGGACGCTTTGAAGCAATCGTGCAGGAGTGGAAGGAAAGGGGAGACGAAAATGTACCTTTCCTCTTCTTGGATGATGGAAATGGAATTCCTGCCCTTCCTCAGAATGCAAAAGATGACGCGATCCGATGGCCTCCAGGAATTGCATTGTTTCAACATTCGCCGGGATAAGCACATGTTGTCCATTGTCAATGGTCTCTCCTGTTGTGGCATCCGCAAAAGAATACGCCCTGCCTCCGCCATGGGGCCTTTGCTCGAAGAGACAAACGGGAATGCCGTGCATTGAGAGGTGTACTGCCGCAGAAATACCGGCAAGTCCTGCGCCAACGACAAGGACAGGATCGCCAGACGGCGTGCTCATGAATACTTAAGTTGGTGGCTAAGCCAGTAGCGGAAGGTGATGAGAATTTTCAGGTAGGTGGGAATGCCGATTCTTCCATCAAAGACCCGATAGCCGGAGCGCTTGATTTTCTGCAATGTGTGCGCATAAATCGACCACATGACGCGCGCCGCGAAAAATGAGTGCTTGTCTTCATCCTTGAGCGCTTCGCGAGCAACGTCGAAATAGGCGCTCGCGCGATCGCATTCAAACCGCATCAGATCGAAAAACTGCGGGGAATATCGACCCTGCAGAATGTCATCTTCGGAGACGTTGAAGCGGAGGAGGTCTTCCGCCGGGAGATAGATCCGCCCTTTCCGGGCATCATCCTTGATGTCGCGCAGGATGTTGGTCAATTGCAACGCAATGCCAAGGTTCACGGCGTAATCGCGGGTCGATTCAGATTTATAGCCGAAGATTTCCCTGCACATGAGCCCGACAGATGAGGCGACAAGGAAGCAATACTCCCTGAGGTCCTCGAACGTATGATAACGTTTCTTGGTAAGATCCATTTCCATTCCGCGAATCAGATCGTAGAAGTACCGGACAGGGATCTTGAAACGGTGTGCTGTCGAACTTAGTTGATTAAGAAGCGCATAATCCGATGCGCCGTGCAGAGCCTTTCCGAGTTCGATCCGCCAGCGGTGGAGCAGCACCACCGAGCGCTGTTCATCGGGAATCTCGTCGACGATATCGTCCGTATAGCGGCAGAATGCATACACAGCGTGGATCGCTTCACGTTTGTGTTTCGGAAGGAGCGTAAACGAGTAGTAAAAGCTCGTATTGCTATTGCGCGTTATCGCGGCAGCGGTAGCACTCATGGGACCGATACGAAAAGTGATGATAAAAGCACAGAGAGTTTATCCTTCCACTGCAGGAACGGCCGTTGCCGTAACACAGCGTAATTACTCCGATCAATAAGGTCGAGAATTTTCATCCCGCCATTGCACGTCACAGCCAGTTCAAGGGAGAGGGGCCATGCCGTTGCGGAGATGAGCCGACGACCGTCATTGAAAAGTCCCCGCGTTCTCCTGACCTCAAAACGCATGAGGTCGCAGAACCGGTCGCTCTCGGTTAAAGCCAGTAGTTCACTCTCATTATATTGAAATCGGGCAAGATCTTCAAGCGGCAGATAGACTCGGTTTCTGGTAACGTCAACGGAGATATCCTGCCAGAAGTTCGTCAGTTGGAGTGCGGTACATATGTCATCGGACCAGGCAAGTTTCTGAGGTGATGCCTCTCCGAAAACGTGTAAGACAATACGTCCAACGGGGTTAGCAGAACGCCGGCAATAGTCGAGGACATCGGTGAATGTTGCGAATCGTTGGCATGTGACATCCTGGCGGAACGCACTGAGCAAATCCGAAAAGAGCTGTTGCGGGATCGCATATCGCTGCATGGTATCGGCAAGGGCAATGAACACCGGGTGCACTGCTGATCCTTGTGCCGAGCGCCTCAATTGTTCTTCCCAGCCGTCAAGTTTGCGCAATCGCTCCTCAGGTGTATCCGAGCCTTCATCGGCCATGTCGTCTGCAATGCGGGCAAATGCATAGACCGCGGCGATCGAAGGGCGGTGGCGCTTTGGGAGAATCAGCGAGGCAACAGGAAAATTTTCGTAATGGTCACGGGCTAACGCCTGGCAATGGGCATAGGCTGCCTTGAGCGAAGCGGAGTCGGGAACATCACGAACTAAGGATGAATGTCCCATTTGCCACATCCTTGCCACGACAGTTGGAAGAGGGGATGAATATAGCGGAATATGCTGGGAAGAGCAAATCACCCATCGTAAGAATTCCTTTCAAGAAACGGTTTAGAGAACTTTCAGAGCAACGAAATCCTGCGAGAACTGAGCCTTTAACCGATACGCTCTGAATTGCACGAAAATGCCATCCTTGCTTCCCTATCCTTTGCGTTGTATATTTCTTTTATGGACCCCATGGACGACCAATGGACTGACTGGTACCGTCTGACTCCCGCCGAACGCTGGCGCGAGAGCCAAAAACTCTGGGATTTCTTCCTGACCGCCGGAGGGTCGCTCGATGATCAACCCGATTCTCAAAGTCCTTTCAGCGCTATCCTCTCAGAATGTGCGATGCCTCCTAATCGGAGGCCAGGCGTGCATATTCTACGGCGCGGCGGAGTTTAGCAGAGACACGGACATCGCCGTGCTTGCTTCTTCCGAAAACCTCGATCGTCTCCTCTCTGCCCTTGATGACCTCAATGCCGTTACAATTGCTGTTCCTCCACTCAGCGGTGAATATCTGCGCCGCGGACATGCAGTCCATTTTCGCTGTAGTCATCCGGATGCGCTTGGCATGCGTGTTGATGTAATTTCCAGGATGCGAGGAGTTGAGCCGTTTGAAAAACTCTGGGATCGTCGAACCACGGTCGAAATCACTCCCGGCACGTCATGTGAACTCCTCTCCCTTCCCGATCTGGTGCGTTCAAAAAAAACGCAGCGAGACAAAGACTGGCCCATGATACGACGCCTCATAGAGGCTGACTTCGCTGCAAACAAACACGGCCCCACCCCCGAACAGATTGAATTCTGGTTGCGAGAAGGGAGGACCCCCTCCGTATTGCGCGAGATTGCAGTGAGGTACCCTGCTGATTGTCAGCGTATTCTTTCAATCCGTCCACTTCTTGTCAACGCCTCGAATGGTAATGATCTCCTGATGGAGGAGGGGCTCCAAGAGGAAGAACGGCTGGAGCGTGAAGCGGACAGAGAATATTGGAAGCCCCTCCGACAGGAGTTGGAGCAACTGCGTCACGCAATGACTGGGAAGAGAACCGCCGGGTTGTAGATCTCCCGACCTTATCTGCCTTCATTTATTGATTTTCCCCCCCCTCTTTTCTACATTTCATACTGCGGGTTTTCTTGGTTCACTATGTTCTTCGGAGGATTGACATGTCGTACGACATCAAAGCCATCAATGAGAAAATTCAACGCGAGAGTGCTTTCATCGATCTTCTCCTTATGGAGA
>PMNP01000046.1 GCA_003161755.1 Ignavibacteriota bacterium
GTTGGTCCTTCCTGCCGGGCCCGTGTCGAACCGACCCGAGAGCTGGACGAGCTGCCCGACTTTCTCCTCAAGGGTCATTCGCGCAACGAGCGAATCGATGGATCGCTCAGTAGCTGAATGCGCGGGGAGAGGCTTGAGGGATTGCGAAACGGTGGTGGCAAGAGAGATGAGGAAGAGTCCGATGCACAACGAAATACGCCTTGTCATCACAGGTTTCTTTTCGAAGAATGGGAGATCATGATAGGGATGTGGTTCATGTTGTAAAGAAAGTCAAATGCGTGTGCAATTAGATCAGGCCGAACGAACATAATCTACCAAGAACTCTCGAAAGAGGCAATGAATCNNGTTCTCTCGGTCCCGTTTCCCCTTTCTATAGAGTTCTTCTCCCGATAATTCCGACAGCCTGCTGTCCAGCGAGACCCACCGCAATCACCAGATTGCCATGGAAGGCAATACTGGCCCAGGCCCCGTCAACAGACGGGATGGCATCCTTGTAGCTTCTCCACACTGCACCGTTAAAATGCACCAGCTCAAAATAGCCTCCTCCAACAAATACATCATTCACTCCCGTCCCGCGAACAAATGTCGACTGGTACAACGTGACTGCTCCCAAAGGATAGACCATCCATGGCGACCTGTCGAGGATTGCCTTGTAGTGGATGCCTGATCCAACAGAATAGTAGATGTGATTTGTGACGAACCAGACTCCATGGAGNNGGAAAGCCCATTGCCATTCACTTCAGTAGCTGTTGCCCCTTGGATCTTTACTATCTTGCTCTCCGTTCCGTTTGAGGCCACAGCGAGAATTTGTTGTTGCCCCGTTTGTTGGTCCACTGAACCCCAGATATCCTGGAAGTCCAAATTCGTTCCACTTTCGATTCTTGTCCAAGTGGTGCCGTCAAAAAACAGGACATTACCTCCCGAGCCAACGACATAGACCGAATTGCTGTCTTTCCCCCACATCTTCGCGATGGAGAAGTCAACGGGCAGACACATGGCTTCCCTCTGTGCTTGTCCATTCCATCGGATGATCTGGTTTCCTGCCATGGCAATCCAGATATCTGATCCCCCCAAAACTAATAGAGCGCTTGTGTTATATGGAGACAGGCTTGATTGTCCGCATATCGTATGAAAAAAGACTCTCGTTGCGTTCCAATGAGAGCCTCTCCAGATCAGGAAATTGTATTGATCCGGATCCAGATGCCCTAGAGAATCCGGCAGGTAAATACTACCAACGGCGTATGCAAGAGTGTCATCGACGAACTGAACATCTGACAGAGCTCCTTCGCCGATGGCAATTGGCTGCCCCCAGGTTATTGCGTTTGACGTGGTATCCATCGTCTGGACAGTTGCCCAATCGGTTTGGTCTTGAACCATTCCTGATGATATCTGTTTCGCGTAGAAGCGGTAGGTCGTATTCGGAAGAACTGTGGTATCCACAATCACGGTATCAGCCGCTCCAACGGAATACGACGCGACCCTGGTTGTATCGCGCCAGATTTCAACGGTGCTCGACCACACTGAAGGCCCGGCATGAATCCCCAACCACGCTTCTGTACAAAGTACATCGACGGGGACAATTCTTAGTCTCTGTGATTCCCCAGGATCGACCGGCCTCCCCTTACATCCTTGAAGTAAAATGAACATCATGACTACAGGGACACTTCGAAGACATCTTAGTTTCATTGACGGATTCTCTAGATGTCAGATCAGGAGAGCAATTAGCAAACTAGCCGGAAAATAGACCAGAGTTGTTTAAGGAGCACTGCAACGNNTCGGACAGTAGTAGTTTGTTCTCGAAAAACTCCGAAAAGCTCATGAGGGAACGCAAATCGCCGAAAATAGCAGATAAATCTTCGGTTGGGCGAGGCTAGCCGACAGTCGCGCGACAGTCGCTGACATGTTAGCGACAGGGCAGCGACAGGGGACGACACTGTGCCATGTCCGTTAACAATGACGTTGTAATTTGTTCCGGGCTGATAAACGCCCCAAAGCGCCTTTAGGCTTGCCACTTCCTGAGCGGTCATAGCCCTTGTCGTGACTGACGTGATAACGGCAAAGAGTGTCGAAGAGAGTAGCACCAACATCAACACAATCGCCGCGAGGATTCTATGCATTGGTTGCATGACGAGTTCTCCCAAGTTTGATTTTCTTTTTCTATATTACGGTGCAAATAGAAAAGGCGCTTCCATCGTCATGGAAGTGCTAGAGGTAACCGGCCTCATCGATTCTATTTGCGACACGACGGGATGGGGCGTTAGCGCGCTCCGTCCCGTTTTGTTCTTGTGGTTTATTTTCCTTTCATACTTCTTCTATCTTTTGCCCACGGCAATGACTGCAGCTGTATTGATGCCTACTGAAGTGAAGCCGACAGCAATAGCCATGTTGTTCTTTACCGCACACGAACGAAATACCGAATTCGTTCCAACCGTGTTCGTCACTTCGGGATATAGTCGGAAGCTTACTCCGTTGTAGTGCGCGATATTTCCAAAATCTCCTGCTATAAAGATGTCGTTGTTCCCCTGGCCCCGTATATGTTCCGTGAGAGCATTGAGGACTGATGGTCCTCCAATTTCCCTCCAGACCTGGTCGGGGCCTCTTCGATAAATCCCTGCTCCGCATGCATACACAAATGAGGGTGTCATGAACCAAGCCGACATCACGACAGCCTGAGGCGACCATGGAACCGACGTGACGACATTGTTGGCATCAATCGAGAGGATTTCCTTGTCTCCGTATCCTAGGGGGTGAGACGCCGCACAAAGGATAGTTTTCTTTCCTGTTACTGCATCGACCGCTCCCCAGATATCCTGTATCGTCTGCGTCGTCCCGCTCGTGAGAGGAGTCCAGGCCGTGCCGTTGTAGTGGATATTTGTTCCAACATCGCCTACACCGTATAGTGATGAAGCAGAAATTCCCCATAACTTTTCTACCGTTGCACTCGGATNNAAAAGCTCATCGTAGCTTGAGGGGACATGCCATCCAAATTGTACACACTCCCAGCTGCCAGCCAAATGTCATTAGAGTTCACGACGAAAATCCCTCTGATAGGGGCCACGACAAGACCAGAGTTATCAAACAGTTTCATCAAGCTCCAACTTCTTCCGTCCCATTTTGCTATGCTATATGCTTGCGGGTCAGGCTGACCTGTGGTCGAATCGTTCAAATAGATCGCTCCGACGGCATAAGCAAGTGTGTCGTTAATGATTGCCACATCTTTAAGGTCGCAGCTTCCTGCATTGCCGCCAAACGTAAACGTCTGAAACGTGAAGTTGCTGCTCGTCGTGTCGAGTGTCCTTGCGGAAAGCAGACCTGTGCTCTGTGCTATGGCCGGG
>PMNP01000132.1 GCA_003161755.1 Ignavibacteriota bacterium
CGAGAAGTGCAGGTAGTGAAGAAAAAAGGTGAAGGGAGAAGACACCTTTCAGGAGTTGGCAATTGTCGAGGCGGGGCTCGCCGCGACTCCCCGGTCGTCACTTTTCCATCGATGAACTGGCCAGCAAGGGTTTTCAAAGCAAAACTGGCAGTTCAAAATCCGAACTTCGCTGCCAGTAACGACAATGACCTTGGGGTCGTTAGTGTTTTCGCGCATGTTTCGCCAGCCAGACGAATCTTGCGTCGGCCAGTGCATTCACGCTATTGATTGGTAAGAACCCACCCTTTGCGGTCTGTTTTCCTGCGGGACGGCCGGTAAGGATCTCAATCCCCTCATCAATGGTCTTGACCGCATAAATATGAAACATTCCTTCTCGGGCTGCGTCCACCACCTCATGCCGCAGCATGAGGTCCGCCACGTTCTGTTGTGGGATCATCACCCCCTGTCGGCCGGTTAATCCGCGCGCCTTGCAGACGTCGAAGAACCCCTCGATCTTGAGGTTCACCCCTCCAATGGGTTGAATCTCGCCGTGCTGGTTCACCGATCCGGTCACTGCAATATCCTGGCGGAGCGGGATTCCGGACAGGCTCGACAGCAGCGCGTAAATCTCCGTCGAGGACGCGCTGTCGCCATCCACCCCCGAATACGATTGCTCGAACGCAACGCTCGCAGAGAGGTGCAGCGGTTTCGTGGCGGCGAATTTCCCGAGAAGATAGCCGGAGAGGATCAAAACGCCTTTGTCGTGTGTTGGTCCGCTGAGCTCGGCTTCGCGCTCAATATTGATGATCCCCGACCGGCCCATGCCGGTCCTTGCGGTAATGCGTGTGGGTCGGCCGAACTCAAAGTCTCCCATCTGGTAGACCGAAAGGCCGTTTACCTGTCCGACCGCCATCCCATCGCTGTCAATAAGGATTGACCCGTTATCAATCATTTCCTGAATCTTGTCTTCGACCATACTGACGCGATGGACCCGCTCATCGATTGCCTGGCGGATTTCGGCGCGCGAAATCTTCTTGAGCTCCCGCTTCAAAGCCCAATGGTGGGCTTCGCGAAGGACATCTGCTAGAATGCTGAACCGCGTGNNTTTGTTCTGACGTCCGGCGAGCCGGGCTCCTTCCTCCACGATTTCGGCCATCGCTCCGCCATCGAGCGCGAGAAGGTGGTCCGATTCACACATCCCTTTGATGAACGACGTATAGCTTTCGATGGATTTGGCGTTATTCGGCATTTCCATGTCGAAATCGGCACGCACTTTGAAAATCTGCTGGAAGTCCTCGTCGAGGTGAAAGAGTGCATAGTAGATTTCAGAATCGCCAACCAGAATGACCTTGACGTCGAGATCGATTGGTTCAGGCTTCAGTGTGGAACTCGCTCCCATGAGACCTGATTCAATCGGCTGAATTTCCACCTTCTTGTTGCGCAAAATCCTCTTCAACATTGTCCAGACGCCCTGTTCACTCAACGCATCGGCGGCGTTGATCACGAGGAATCCGCCGTTCGCTTTCACAATCGAGCCGGCTTTGATTTGCAGCAAGTTCGTGTACCAGACGCCGCTGCGATCGAATACCCGGTCGATGGTGCCGAAAATATTCTTAAAGCGTGGGTTCGTCTCGAAAATGATCGGCGGCCCTTTTGCCCCGGTATTGTCAACGAGGACATTGACCTGGTATTCCACAAAGTTGTCCTCTTCGTGGTGTTGGGGAAAACCGAGCCCCGTAATGGTAGGTCCTCCCTCCTCCTTTTGTTGAAACCGGGAGAGGCTATTGAGGATGCTCTTCTGCACCTCAACAAGGTATTCGCTGACTTTGCTGGAGGAATGCCGCACACGGAGATCCTGAAGAAGTTCTTCCACGATCGGTGTGACGATTTTGACGTTAAGCTCGTCCATCGAGCGTTTTGCTTTGCGCTCGATGTTCCGCATCTCACGCATGACAACGTCCATCTGGGATTCAAGCTCCGACTGGACGGTGAGAACCCGCACCAACTCTTCGCGGGGGAGCTCGCCGGTATCAGCGCTGGCTTGGAGCTGTTCCATGCTTACCGGATTTCCTCCCACAACGTACGCGATCTCAGGCCTTGCGTTGGGACTGGCTTGGACCTGCACGACTTCAAATCCACGTTCCTTCACTTTGCGTTCGAAGTCGCGGAGGATGCTCCGCTGCCTGTCCTGGAAATGTTCGAGGACGGATTTCCGCTGGAGTGCGTAGCGCCTGCTCTCGAACACGGCAGGGATTGCTTTCTGGAGGTCGGTGAGAAAGGCCGCCATGTCGCGCCGGAAGACCATGCCATGACCGGCCGGCAGCGTGATTGCCATTGGCATGTCGGGGTCACGAAAATTGTGGACATAACAGACGTCCGTAAGGGCGACTTTGCGCTTCGCATAGTCTTCCAGCATGCGTCGAATCGCTGACGTTCTTCCCGTGCCTGAAATGCCTGTTACAAAAATGTTGTAGCCTCCCTGTTGTACATCCAACCCCACTCTAAGAGCACGAAGGGCACGGTCCTGGCCGACGATCTCCTCCAACGGCCGGACGTCATCGGTGCTCTTCACCCCAAGATCCCGTACCGAGCAGGTCCAGCGGAGCCGTTCCTCTGGAAGTTCGAGTCCCTTGACTCTGTGGGCCACCTCTTCAGATGCCCGGGGAGGTTGGAGGGTGACGGAGGACGATCGTTTGAGCTTTGTTCGGGCGATACGTGGTTTCAAAGCCATGATAGAGGACTCAATGTTGTGATGAAACAGGTTTCTGCTACCCAGGGAAGCACTGCGAAATCAAGCACAAAAGCTATGCCAGCCGTTGTTGCCAAGGCAAGAAAGTAGAATTTTGCGGGAGAATCAAGGGAGGGAATGCCCGAACAGGCAGAATTATCCGGGGAAGAGGAGGATGTTTGGTCAATACTCTTTCCGGTGGGCGTAGAGGTTGAGCAGGATCCCCACGATGCTCATGCTAGCGATGAGAGCAGACCCGCCATAACTCAGGAAAGGAAGGGGTACCCCGATCACCGGCATCAAACCGAGCGCCATCCCGATATTGATCACAATATTNNGCGCCCATGAATCCGAATTCCTCCCCGGGGACGCAGAAGATAAAGTCGGTCCACTGCTCGGGAATGAAATTCAACTGTGTCTGTGTACCATGGAGATACCCCTTGCCAAAGAGTCCGCCCGAGCCGATCGCCACCTTTGATTGAAGGATGTTGTATCCGGCACCAAGGGGATCGGCGCTAGGATCGAGGAACGTGGCGATGCGTTTTTGCTGGTACGGTTTTAGACCGTCGTAAATGGATTGCACCGAAATGCCGATAAGGACTGTCAGGGAAAAAGCCACCGCAGCAAGGATATTGTGGTCGCGGGTGAGGAAGAGCAAAATGCCGACCACAACCACGGCAATCAGGAATGAGGTTGTCCCGAACAATGCTGCGATCGCTACCACGATGGGCCCCACGATAGCCATCAACGTAAACCTCGACGCGCCACCCCAATACAGAATGGAAATGAACATCCCCCCAAACGTCACGGCAGTGCCCAGATCGGGCTGCAACATGATGAGCGTAATCGGTGCAAGCGCAATGCCCGCTGCAATGGCCAGGTGTTTCAGATTTCGTAGCGAGACGTCGCTGGCAGAAAGATACTGTGCCAGAGCAAGTGTGGTGGTGATCTTTGCAAATTCGGAAGGCTGCAAACGGAACGCCCCGAGGTTGAACCAGCTGGTGGAGCCGGACACGGTTTTTCCCAGGAGAAGCACCGCCAGCAGCATTGCGAGCGATGTGAAATAGGCGGGATAGGAAATGAACTGGAGGAATCTGAAGGGCATGGTCCAAAGGAGGACCAATACGACTAGTCCTCCACAAATCCAAAAAATCTGCTTATGGAATACATCCGCCATCCGCGCGTCGTAGACTGCACTGTAGACAGAAAGTGCGCCGATGATCAAGAGCCCTATGGTAATCAAACCCAATCGGATATCGAAACGGTCCTTCAAGAACGCCAGCATCGTCAATCCTTCCGGGTCTTTTGGGCTGCTGCCGGAGCTTGTGCGATCGATCCATTTGTCGCCGCAGGTGGATGATCAAAACGAATCAGGTGTCCAAAGAGATATTGTTCCATGCACATGCCGGCCAAGGGTGCGGCTGCAGTGCCGCCAAAGCCGGCATTCTCCACGAGAACGCAAATGGCAATCCTCGGGTGATCGAAGGGAGCAAAGCCGACGAACCATGCGTGGTCCTTGCCGTGGGGGTTTTGGGCTGTCCCTGTCTTCCCAGCGACTTCCACTCCTTTGATCCGCGCCGCGCCTCCGGTCCCGCCGGCTTCCATGACTACGCGTCGCATTCCTTCTCGAACGATGTTCCAGCTTTCAGGCGCGATCGTGATGAGGCGTGTATGATAGGCAAGGGTGTCTTCGTGGTTGGTCTTCTTGTCGATAAAGGACTTTACGCTGTGAGGCTGGTGGTACTGTCCTTCGTTTGCCAGCGCCGAGGCATACAATGCCATTTGCAGCGGCGTCACTCCCACTTCCCCCTGACCAATCCCGAGACTCGGCAAGAACCCTTTGGTCCAACCTTTCGGGCCGTAACGCTTGTTCATGTATTCGGTCGACGGAAGAAGTCCGGGGTTCTCCTCGTAGATGTCAATACCGCTGAGCTGCCCGAACCCGAAACGCGACGCCATATCCGACCAGTAGTCAATGCCGACCTTGAGCATCAGTTGGTAGAAGTAGACATTGCACGATTTCTCGATGGCATCGAGCATGTCGACCGAGCCATGCACATGGAGGTCCTTGAAGACCTTGTTCCCAAACCGAAATGATCCGGTACAAAAAATACGGGACGAGGGGGACTGGATGTTGTGTTCAAGTGCGGCGAGAGCCACAATCATCTTAAAGGTTGAGCCGGGGGGATACCGGGTGAGAGTTGCCCTATTGAAGAGAGGCTTTGCGGGGTCATCATTCAATTCGCGCCATTGGTCTGCCGAAACCACGCCGCTGAACACATTGAGGTCATAGTCCGGCTTGCTCACCAAGGCGATCACGCCACCGTCCTGGGGATCGAGTGCCACGATGGAACCGGTCTTCCCGATCATGAGGGACTCGGCAAGCTCCTGCACGCCAAAATCCATCGTCAGTTTCAGGTCCTCACCGGCGATCGAGGGAATGTCGCTCTTTCCATTGTCGAAACTCCCCACGACCTGGCCTCTGACATTCACCGTGCTGAATTCCGCCCCCTTCTTTCCGCGAAGGAGATGCTCATAGACCGCTTCAAGGCCTGAGGAGCCGATGATGTCTCCCTGAACGTACTCATCACCCACCATCTTCAACTGGGCTTCCGAAATCTCCTTGGCATACCCCAGGATATGTGAGGCATTGGCCTTTGTTGTATAGGCCCGCTTTGACTCGATTTGGTAATCGACACCCGGAAGCCGCTCACGGTTTTCTTCGATGGCCGACAACATGCGGAAATCAATATCACGCTTAATCTTCACCGGCTGGAACCGGGAAAATTGTTCCCCCTTCTTCANNAGGAATATTCTTCTTGTTGAATTCAAAGGGCATGATGGTGACGGTGAAGGCGGGGCGATTGTCCACTACAAGCCGGCCGTTGCGGTCGTACAAATACCCGCGTATGGGATCTTTGGGGATGGTGCGGATGCTATTCTCTTCGGATTTCTTTCCATACTCATCTTTGTAAATCAGCTGGAGCTGGTAGAGCCGGGCAACAAACAGGGTAAAGAGAACGCCAATCACCGTGTAGAGAACGCGGCGTTTGGTGTAGACATGGATATCATCTTGCATTGTCATAACTGCGACCGAATTTTTCGCGCGAACACAAACATGGGGAGCAGTGCAAGCGCGGACGTATAAATTGCGGCCGGAAGTCCGTACGTCACCATGCCTGCCAGCCAGTCAATCTCAGCTCCCTGGAGATATATGAGGAAGTAGAGAATGTTGCGCACCAGGGCAACCGCGATAACAACGAGCGGAAATTGAAAACCGCCAAGGATCTGAAGCATCTTGTTTTCGTTGTGGAAAAATCCTGCCGTAAAACCGGCCACAGTGTTTGTCAAGGCACTTAAACCGAGCATGCCGTCATTGCCGCTCAGCAAATCTACGGCAAGTCCAAGGGAAAAACCCGCGACAATGGCCGTCGCTTGTCCCTCGCGGAGCGCAAGATAGACAATCCACACCAGGATAATATCCGGCGCCACCGACTCTATCGCCAGGTAGCGGACGATGGTTGTCTGGAGAAGCACAAGGATAAACGATAAGAGGATGTATCCGAAAACCTGTCGCATGCGGGAAACCCGCCCTTCGAAGTCTACTACTTCAAACGGGCAGATGCTCCTTTTGTCGTGAGTTACTTTACCTTCTTCTCGACTGCGGCCCTGCTTGTATCCGGCGAAGTGGAAACTACGAAGACTTCCTCAAGACGGGAAAAATCAACCCCGGGGGAAAGCTCAATCGATTGCGACAAAGCCCCCGGCGGTTGTTTGGTAGAATTGACGACTCCAATCGGGATGCCCTCAGGAAAAATGCTGCTGTATTCGGACGTGATGACAAGATCCCCAGGCTGGACGTCCATAGTCTTGACAACATTCTGGAGTATAAGCCACCGCCCTCCCTCCCAGCGAATAATTCCGTCCACCCGGCTTCGTTGGACTTTTGCGCTGACGCGAAGTTCCCTATTCAAGAGGATTTGTCCAATCGAATAGCCGCTGCTTGTTGCGGTGATTTTTCCGACAAGTCCGGATTCCGACACTATGGGCATATTGATGCGGACGCCTTCCTTTTCCCCGACGTCNNTATTCGCCGCAATGTAGCTGTATCTGGTGCGGTCTTTCAGCGAGAGGAGCTGGCGTAGATGGATGTTTTCAAGCCTCGCCTCGCGGAGCCGGCTCACTTCATCAGTCAGTGAAAGATTGAGCTCACGGAGGGTGCGGTTCTCGCGTCGAAGGTCAAAATAGTTTGGGATGAAACCGAGGGCGTTTTGAAGGGAACCCACTGAAACAAGCGTAATGGACCGAATCGTTCGTATCTGCGCGGAATCGTTCAGACTGAGAAGGACGATCGAGACGATAACAAAGATCGCAAAGAGAATATACTCCTTGAATAGCGAGGCAATGTCGTACAACCGTTTGACCATGGTGGCTGCTTCAATACCGACGGCTCTTCAACAACACTTTGGAATAGCGTGACAGATTCTCGAGGATCTTTCCCGTGCCGCGCACAACGGCCGTGAGGGGGTCTTCCGAAACATGAACAGGAAGATTTGTCTCCAAGCGAAGCCGTTCGTCAAGGCCTTTGAGGAGAGCGCCTCCGCCGCTTAACATGATGCCACGGTCTAGAATATCGGCAGCGAGCTCCGGGGGCGTGCGTTCCAGCGTCAGCTTTACCGCGTCCACGATCTGCGAGACGGCCTCGCTCAATGAATCGCGGATCTCAACAGAGCTCGCTTCTGTCGTTTTGGGAATGCCGTTGACAAGATCCCGCCCTTTCACGCGAATCGTCACTTCCTCCTTCAAAGGCATTGCCGAGCCGACTTCACACTTGATCGCTTCGGCGGTCCGTTCACCAATGAGGATGTTATGGTTCTTCTTGAAGAATTGGATGATGGCATTGTTCATTTCGTCGCCGGCGATCCGTACCGATTCTTCATTGACGATCCCCGACAGCGCAATGACTGCAATTTCCGTTGTGCCGCCTCCGATGTCAACGATCATGTTTCCGACTGGAGCTTCGACGTCAAGGCCGACGCCTATTGCCGCAGCCATCGGTTCGGCGATGAGATGCACTTCCTTGGCGCCTGCATGTTCAGCCGCATCACGCACGGCCCGCTTTTCCACCTCTGTGACGCCGCTTGGCACGCAGACAACAATGCGTCTGCTTGGCATCCAGTTCGCGTGAATCTTCTTGATGAACTCACGCAACATGCCCTCGGCGATTTCAAAGTCGGCAATAACGCCGTCCTTCATCGGCCTGATCGTCCGGATGTCGCGGTGCGTTCGACCGAGCATCTCCTGCGCTTCTTTGCCAATCGCCACAATCTTCTTGGTGTTCCTGTCGAATGCGACAACCGACGGTTCGTTCAGAACAATCCCCTTGCCCTTCATATAGACCAGGGTATTGGCGGTACCAAGATCAATCGCCAGATCAGCCGAAAAGAGAGAAAAGAGTCCCATAGATCTTTTTTGTAAGTGAGTACCGTGAGAAACAGCTACGGAGTATCATTATGTTTACACAATACGTGCCAGACTCACCTCTTCCATTATTCCCTTTCAGGAGAGGTACAAAGAGTTTGATTCCCAGGTTCGCTGTGTCAACTGTGAGAAAGAACCCGGGTGCGGCCAGCAAACACGCGAGGCTAGTGTCTGAAATGCCGCCTTCCCGTACAGACCATCGCTATGTTGTGCTCATCCGCGGCGGCGATGACTTCTTTGTCACGAACCGAANNCCGGGCTGAATCACGGCAGTTGCCCCGGCCTTGACGGCCTCCAGCAACCCGTCGGCAAACGGGAAGAAAGCATCCGACGCAACGACTGAGCCCACGAGCGAGAGATTCGCGTGCGTTGCCTTTTCGACGGCGATGCGGGACGAATCGACGCGGGACATTTGACCTACTCCCACGCCAAGCGTCCGGTCACCGGTGGTGTACACAATGGCGTTCGACTTCACATGCTTTGCCACACGCCAGGCAAAGCGCAATCCCCGAACCTCTTCTTCCGTCGGCGCGCGTCTGGTGACAACGTTGAAGTCTTCTTCGCCGGCCGGATCGGCGTCTGCATCCTGGAGGAGGAATCCGCCGGGGACGGAGCGCACGGTGGGTTCCTTGAGAGCGGNNTGCGACGATCTTTCTTCTTGCGAAGGAGGTCAAGTGTCGGCCCGGGAAACTCCGGCGCTATGATCACCTCCGTGAAAATCTGATTGATCGCAGTCGCTGCCTCGATGTCGAGCGGACGGTTGACGGCTACGATTCCCCCGTACGCGGAAGCGTTGTCTGTGGCAAACGCCTTTTCATAGGCCTCACGTAATGACGCACCCAGCCCGACACCGCATGGGTTCGTATGCTTTACGATGACGACTACCGGATCCTCGAACTCCGCCGCCAGAGCAGTTGCTGCTGCAATATCGACAATATTATTGTAGGAAAGCTCCTTCCCATGCAAATGCTCGAATAATTTCGAGAATCGGCCATACAGAGTCGCCGTTTGGTGNNGGTTTTCGCCATAGCGGAGGCTGAGGTCCTTGGGGGCATCAATCTTGAGCACGTCAGGTGATGCACTGCGTTTGTTTCTGGTGTCAAGATACCGTGCAATAGCAGCGTCGTATGTCGAGGTAAGCCGGAACACCTCCCCGGCGAGATCAAAACAGGTTTCCTCGGATAGACAGCCGTGGTGCTCCTGCATCTCTGCGATGATCGCAGGGTAACGATCAGGATTTGCGATGACGGCGCGGAATCGATAATTCTTCGCTGCGGATCGCAGCATTGCCGGCCCGCCAATGTCAATCTGCTCGATCGCCTCTTCGAGGGTCACTCCGGTCCGCGCAATGGTCTGTTCGAAGGGATAGAGGTTGACCAC
>PMNP01000057.1 GCA_003161755.1 Ignavibacteriota bacterium
CACGATTTCACGGAACTGATCACCCGCGCTCTCCAGCCTGCATTGTGGCTGATAATATTCGGACAGGTGTTCTCGCGAACTGGAGCCTTGCACACAGGCAACATTCCTTACCTCGACTTTATTGCTCCCGGTATCCTTGCGCAAAGTGTCCTTTTTGTGGCAATTTTCTTCGGCATCAACGTCATCTGNNCGCAGCGACACAGTTCGCAACGTTCTCCCTCATCATCGCGTGCATTGTCAAAACACGCGAGCGTTTCATGGGCGTCGGGCAGGTCCTCACTATGCCCCTCTTTTTTGCGAGCAATGCCATTTATCCCACAGCCATCATGCCCGACTGGTTGAAAACTGTTTCTCATTTGAATCCGTTAACGTACGTTGTTGACGCCCTGCGCACCTTCATGCTTGCNNATTATTGGCGCTCGATTGTATCCTCGTCTCGCCTCGTAAGTACCCGAACAGTTGATCCCTCACCCCTTTTCGCCAATCGTCTGCTTCTGGACCCCTCCGATCTCCTCACGAATCTGCTGCGAATACATTCCTCCCTCCCAAAGGGGTTAACTCCTTTTTCATTCTTTGTGTCGATTCCATTCAACAAAAGGATTGGCCTATTTGTGTAAGGCTCGGACCTGATCATGTGTCGTCGGGTCGCCATGCCACGCTTCACCAGGGTGTTTACTTTGTCAACGCATGTACGTCGACCATGCCTTGGTGAGCCATAAATGTCATCACGTTCCGAAGAATTTGGAATTCATGGATAGATTGGAACAACTGTACGATCTCGATGGGGGATCTGGTTTGCCGTTGCCATCCGAATTGGCGGCTCTGTACGGCAACCTTGAATTCCCGTCACACTTCGGCCGACCATATGTCATCAGCAATTTTGTCAGTACGCTGGATGGGGTCGTGTCGTTGGATGCGCATGGCAAAGCAGTCGGCGATGTTATCAGCGGCTCCAATCAACAGGACCATATGGTGATGGGACTGTTGCGCGCTGCCGCAGATGTCGTGATTATTGGTGCTGGAACACTCCGCGCCTCACCAAAACATGTCTGGACGCCGCAACATGTCTTTCCGCCATTTGGCAGNNTTGAAAGCATCCTTCGCCCTTGATCGTCATCGTCACGGCTCATGGCAATGTTGACCTCAGTCTGCCGATCTTTCACATTGCCGAAGTTCCTGTGTTGATCGTAACAACGAACACTGGTGTGCGGCAGATCAAGAGGATTGATCCGCCAGAATTAGTTCAGATCGTCGAAGCAAATGACACGCCTTCAATCACCGCTCATGAAATCCTCAAGACGATTACCAAGGCGAGTCCGTCAGCGGAAACGATTCTGATTGAAGGGGGACCTCATCTCATGGGGACGTTCTTTGCGGAACGCTGCCTGGACGAGATGTTCCTGACACTTTCCCCTCAGGTGGCAGGTCGGCAAAACTCCCTCGAGCGCTTGGGTGTTGTTGCAGAGCAAATCTTTGCACCCGAGNNCCTGTGGGGAAGGCTTGTCTCACTGAAACGGGGGGGAAGCCATCTTTTTCTCCGCTACGCGTTTGCATCAAATGGTCACGTCACCTCATTTACCAAGGAAGGTCTATCATGACACTCACGAAGAATCTCGGCATGCTCCTTTTGGGCATATGGCTTGTTGTGACCGGGTTGACAGGGATACTGAATCTCGGTTTTTCGGGGCTTGGTACGTTGATGGCAATCCTCGCAATCGCTGCGGGGGTGCTGATAGGCTTGGGACGATAAACTCATCAGGGAGTCCAATCATGAGCAAAGGTCAGAATAGCAAAAGGGATTCAAAGAAAGAACCGGCGAAAACCATGAAGGAAAAGAAGGCCGCGAAGCGGTTGAAGAAGATGGACAAATTGAACCNNTCCTCCCTCCTCCTCAATCGTAAGTAATGAACCTGCGGACGCCCAACGTCGAAGGGGCACGATGAGTCAGGTTTCAAGTGGCGCCATGGGAAGCGGGTGGCATCGTTCGGTCCGTTTGTGCATCAACGGACTGTCACTATTCCATTCCCGGAAATCTGCCAGTCCGTCGAGGCATTGGCGCGGTTTTATCTAAGAACATATTTTGAATGTTTGGGGGTCGAAGACTCGAATCGCTCGGACTGGGAAATGATGAAGGAAGAGTCCATGAAAAACACTGACGATTCCCTCCTGGTGATCAATGGGGGATCGTCGAGTGTTAAATTCGCTCTATATCCGACAGACGAGCCATTCGATCGAATTCTGTGCGGAAAGATCGATCAAATCGGTTTGCATGGTACAACGCTGACGGTTAACGACCCAAGAGTGGGCAGGCCATGGAGTTGCGCCATCGACGTCTCCGATCACAGATCAGCTATAACGTTCTTGATTCACTGGCTCGAAGGTCAGGACAGATTCTCTTCTGTCAGTGCCGTGGGACATCGCGTGGTCCACGGCATGAATCATACCGGCCCCGAACTCCTCACGCCGGAATTGCTGGATGAACTACGTCACATTACTCCATACGATCCGGATCATATGCCTGATGAGATTGCTCTGATCGAGGCATTCCGACAGCGCCATCCGACACTTCCCCAGGTGGCATGTTTTGACACGGCGTTTCATTCAACATTGCCACGCGTTGCCACTCTTCTCCCTCTCCCCCGGCGTTTCGACGCAAAAGGGATGCGACGATATGGCTTCCACGGCTTGTCCTACGCGTATCTCATCGAAGNNAACACCCCTGCCGGCGGACTGATCATGGGCACCCGATCCGGGGATATCGATCCAGGCGTCGCGTGGTACATGATGCAGTCAGAGAACCTCACACCAAAGCAGTTCAACGCACTCATCAATCACGATTCCGGGCTCCTCGGTATTTCTGAAACCAGTTC
>PMNP01000348.1 GCA_003161755.1 Ignavibacteriota bacterium
CGATACGCCGGACTACCGGCGCAGGAACCCGACGCTGAGCGTGAGCATTGTGCGTTACCACTTCCCTCATGTACGGACACCGCTACGGCGCCGCGCTTTCCTGACACGCGATGATCGGGAAGCGGGCAGATCAAGAATCGAGTCTGTCAATGATAGTGCGATCCCGGACAGCATCACCTCCGGGCCGAGCCGCGTAAAGTCGCCCGACACCAGCGATCGATCCACATTGGCAAAGAGCGAGCATCCCCCTTGCTTCTCAATAATCAAGCCTGACAGTTTTCCCCCCGACTCCCCGACAAAAGTCACCTCACCCAGGATCTCGCTGATAACATAGCCGGAGCAAAAATGCAATTGGAGGTGTGCATTCACGGTATACACCGAGATCAAATCACCTTTCCCTTCGCCTATCCGCGTCTTCGGATAAATCTCCAGGGCAAGTTTTCGAGCCGGGTCACGCATGGCGATCTCAAACCGGAAGTTTGGTCCCATCGGCTTCGCCTGCACACCAAAGAGCTTCTCCAGCTTTTTGATGTCGGATGCTTTGAAGACTGAAGGCATATATTCCTCAGAGAATTCTCTGCTCTGCTGCAACGATAGAAAGACAAAACCCCGGTTCACCTCTCACCGGGGTTTCGACCTGAAAGTGGATGAGCCGAAAATGCGACAACCGACCGCTGCATGAAACCCGTTTTTGCACACATCCCTGTTGCGGGCTGCCATCGTACGGCGTCTTCCTTAGGTGTATTGAACTCGCGCAAATATATATACATCGTACATAATTGTCAAGAAAACGGATAAACTCTTCCCCCGGGTTTACGCGCCAACGTGTTCCTGGGGAACGTCCGCCGNNGAAATGATGCCTTCGGTTCTTGATTTCATGCCGGCACTTGTCCAGGATCTCATCGATTTTGTCATCATCGTGGGACGGGTCGTGGTGAAACAAGACCAGTTTCTTGACGCCTGCCTGCTCAGCAAGAGAGAGGGCGAACAGGTAGTGCGAGTGCCCCCATCCAACGTGGCTCACATACTCTTCCGGCGTGTACGTCGTATCGTGAATGAGAATATCCGCGCCACGCGCAAACTCGGCAACTCTCCGGTTGGGATCCCCACGCTCGGCAAGATATTTGTCGACGATATGCTTGTCGACATTCCTGAGCGACTTCGCCACTTCCCTGTCGAAGGGTTCGTTGTCGCTGATGTATACCACCGACTTCCCCCCCATGGTGAGGCGATAGCCGAGCGCAAAGGCAGGGTGATTGACAAAGAGGGAGGTGAGGGTTGCATCATATAATTGAACCGTTTGTTCCTTTATCTGGACAAAGTGGATTTTGGCTTTGAGCTCACTCAGCTGGATCGGGAAGTACACCTTGTTCATTTGGGAGGCGATGGCTGCGCGGAGGGTCGCATTCTTCGACCGCGGCCCGATCAGCGTCAGTTCATTTCCTGAGATGAACGCAGGCTTGAAAAAAGGAAATCCCTGGATGTGATCCCAGTGCGGATGGGAGATGGCAATAAATCCTGTTACCGACTCGCCCTTGNNCAAAAATCACGAGGTTGTTCTTCGGCAAACGCACTTCCACACACGGAGTGTTACCGCCATAACGAACGGTCTTCCGGCCCGGCGTTGGAAGCGACCCTCTGACCCCCCAGAAGCGGATGAGCATAAGCGATCCTGATGGTCATTCAACGGTAGCTGCTCGCATACCCCACATAGTTGTCTGCGGAGGTGCGGAGAAAGGAACGTTCATCCGGTGTAAGGTCCCGCACAATCCTGGCTGGTACGCCTGCAACGAGCACACCCTCCGGGACGGTGAACCCTTCGCGAACCACCGAGCCCGCCGCCACAAGGGAATCCGAGCCGNNTCGTACAGCCATGGATCATGGCCATATGACCCACCGTAACTTCCCGGCCTACGCGGACTGGCAGTGTTTTGGTAACGTGCATGACAACGCCGTCCTGCACATTTGATCGGTCACCCACAACGATCGCGTTGATGTCACCGCGCAGCACCGCATGGAACCACACGCTGCTCTCGGCCCCCAGAGTCACTTCACCGATGATCACCGCTCCCTCTGCGACAAACGCCGAGGGATCAATCGTGGGAGCAACACCATGATGCACCGATAAAGGCATAGCTTCTACTCTTTCGCACGTGGCGGCACCCAGCCGCTACGTTTCCACTGCATCAGTTCAATGGTCACGTTTCCCACGAGGACTTTCATTTTGGCCATGATGGGAACGCGGGCGTCATCGTTACTGAACCACCCCTCGAAATCCCCGCTGAGACCAAATATCCCTACGAAATCCGCGATGCCGTCAAAACCCACAGCGTCAATGGGATAGTCCACCGCGTCGATCTCCACCGCATCACGTTTGCCGGAAAAATCGATTCGCGTGAGAACTCTCTGCTCGTTAATGAGCGTCGGAATCACCGTCTGTTTCTTGCTGAAGAGCTGATCGCGCGCATAGAAGAACAGCGAAAGGCCATCCTGAATGACGCCATCAATCGTCATCGTATCCCGTTTCGTGATATTTGTGTCGCGATCTCCCTTCTCGATCAACGCCTNNATGTTTGTAGTCAAATGTATAGCGGGCAAAACTCCAGAAATCATCCTGTTTCAATTTCCCGACAAAATGGTGTGAGTAGACCGCTGAGTCAATTTCACTGTCAAACGTCGCATGAAGGTCGACAAAGGGTACCTTCGGATACGAGTCGATGTTCGCCCTGCAGTAGTACTCCACATACGGAGAGGAGATCTTTCGTTGGAGTGTTCTGATGTGCACCGAACCAAGATTGAATGGGCCGTAGCGGACGTTGTAAATGAGGTCTTCACCCTCCTGGAGGGCGTTGGAAGGGGCACTGGGTTGTGCCCACGTGCTCCCGGGGATGGTCAGCAAGAGGACGAGCCACAGCACGGGCATCCATGCAAGTCGCTTCGGAAGTGTAGAGAAATCCGGTATAGTTGGTGCCTGAGTCAGCGGTGGTCCTTTCGCTGGAACGTTGTCTATCGCAGGCTCGAGAAATTGTGGGCAACGCGCTCTGCCTCGGGAAAGAGCGTCATCGCCTTTAAGAATTGGTTGTCCTCCTGCAGGAGCACTCGTGCCGACCCTTCATTCCCCCACATGCTCCGAGCCATATAGTATTTGACGAACGCTTTTTCATATCGGAGGTCTTTCTCGTACATCTCCTTTTTCAAATCCACCCCTTTCGCCTTCCCGAGATCCACCACGTCGTCAAGCATTGCATCGGACACCTTGAACTCTTTCGCAAAGCGTGCCGGATCCTTGCCATACGTGCCCTTCAGTTCCGTTCCATGGCCCTCCATGAAATGTTCGGCATACTGAAGGAAGATGTTGTGGCTACGAAGTTGTACGGTGTACTCGGACAGCCGTTCAGCCTTGACGATATAGTCGGGGGTAATCCCTCCGCCACCGTACACTATTCGACCACCCATGGTCTTGAACTCCGGGCGAGCAGAGTCTTTTTCGGCTGCATGGGAGACATTATCGCCCTCAGTTTCGTTATGTTCAAATGCTTCTCGTGCGTACTTCGCCCTGTCTTCGTCATACGGCCGCTGAATCAGCCGTCCGCTTGGAGTGAAATAGCGCGCAATGGTCAGACGCACGGCGGAACCATCATGCAAATCAAACTGTCGCTGGACAAGCCCTTTCCCAAATGTGGTTTCTCCAACAACGAGACCTCGGTCCCAATCCTGGATTGCTCCGGCAACGATTTCGCTTGCAGACGCTGATCCGTTGTTCACAAGCACGATGAGGGAGATGTCGGTAAAATTGCCATTCCCGGAGGAAACATATTCCTCATCAGATTCCGGACGGCGGCCCTTGGTATACACGATTTTCTTTCCCTGCGGCATCAGTTCGTTCACCAATTCGAAGGCTTGGATGAGGTACCCGCCGGGGTTCATTCGGAGGTCAAGCACGAGACGTTTCATCCCCTCCGAACGCAGTTTTTTGGCTGCCGCCAGGAATTCATCATGCGTTGTCGCGGCGAACCTTGTCACGCTGATGTACCCACTTTCGTTGTCAATCATAAAGCTGGCATCCACAGTATAGATGGGGATGCGATCTCTTGTGATGTCAAAATCGATCATCTTATCGATCCCGGCTCGGAGAATCGAGACTTTTACTTTGGTCCCTTTCGGGCCGCGCAGTTTTTTCTGTACGCCATCTTGTGTGATGCCGATACAGGACGTATCATGTNNAGATCATTGATCTTCAGGATTTTATCCCCCGAGAGGATTCCCAAAGCTTCACTTGGGCCGCCCACAATGGGGGAAACGACCAACAACGTATCGCTCAACACCTGGTACTCGATCCCGATTCCCTCGAAACTTCCCTGGAACTCTTCCGTTACCCGCGGCATCTGCGATGCGGGAATGTAAACGGAATGAGGGTCGAGCTGACCCAGGAGACCGTTGATGGCAGATTCGGTGAGCTTTTGCGTGTCGACGTCATCAACGTAGTACTTCTCCGTCAGGCTGAGAACATCTTTGAACTTGTTCAACTGTTCATAGATGTTGTCGCCAGAAATCAGATGGTTGACGAACGCCCCTATGCCGAGGCTCAACACAACGACGCCAACCAGCGTGCTCAGAGAGAATCGTTTCCGCATTATCATCCCCTTACAAAATGTCAGCAGAGTCGCTTATTCCCGAACGGAAGCAACCGAAGCCGATCGCAATTGACATCCCCAATGATCGTGCCCACGCGGCCCGTTACCGGTGGTTCCCCACTACGGAGAGACTCCGACGCGAAACACATGGTTCNNATAAAGTCAAACGACGGCCATTCCCACGTCGTTTTGAGAGAGTGTCTCGACTCCACAGCGAGATGCTCCGGAAGAACAAGTGATCTATCATCGGTTACACGTTGGTCCGTAATCGAATCGGCTTCCATTCAGACGCGATTGAGCGATGGAGGATCGACACCCAGAGAAAATTCACGAACCAGGAACCCATCACCCCCCAATAACCGAATTTGCGAAACCGCCGGGGCGACTCAAAGACAGTGAGATCATTCACGAAACGCACCGTTCCTTTTCGCGCCAATCGCCGAAAGAGGTCATAGTCCTCGCCAGCGGCGATTGTTGTGGAATACCCCCCGACGGCTTCAAACGCCCAGCGGCGAATAACGTGGCATTCGCCGCGGCCCATTGCCATGCCCACCAAGTTCATCATGGAGAACAGCCAGTTGAAGAAACCATGGAACACGTCATCCGACCTACGTCGCTCCTCAGGAAACACCGACACTTTGCATGTCATCGCAACGACGGCAGGTTCACACATCACCTCGTTCATTCGTCGGAAAAACCGCGGGATATCCTCCACGAGAGTGTCGGCGTTAAAGAACACCAGGACATCACCTTTTGCGGCCGACGCCCCGCAGTTTCGCCCAAGGGCAATCGTCTGTTTTGTTCCCTGCGCATTCTCCACCACGACATCCGCCAGGTTGTGGGCGATCATAAGCGTCTTGTCACCGCTTCCGCCATCACTCACGATGACATCGATCGCGAACAATCGTTTTACTTCCGGAGTAAACTGCCTGAGCATCGGCTCCAACAGTTTTTCCTCGTTGAGTGTGGGGACAACGACGCTAATCATGGAAGATTTCTCTGGCAACCTCACCTCTCTTTGCCGCCACATGGGCATTCCGGCACTCAACGGCGGTCGCGAAAAAACCCAAACGAATCACTCATTGGTTCGTGTGATAGAAGGTTCGCTAAACCCACCTCATATCAGAAAAAATGTCCGCAACGCCTTTGCACTCGTCGGGCGCAGCGGACCTTTGCGGTTGACGCAGCCTGATGACACTCTCGGACTCTAAACTTCCGGCTTCATTTGGGGAAAGAAGAGGACATCACGAATCGACTCCATTCCCGTCATCAGCATTGTGAGCCGATCGATTCCCACGCCGAGACCTGTGGTAGGAG
>PMNP01000070.1:0-12361 GCA_003161755.1 Ignavibacteriota bacterium
AGTGAACGGAGCGTTGACGCGGTCTCTTCCAGGTGTTTGATCTTCTCGAAGCCCTCTGTCACGTTGACAAGCGTCAGCAGGAAGCCCTTCCGTCCTTCTGTCTGCAGCCTGTTTGCATGGACGTTAAACCGCTGTACTAAGCCATCACCTAACACCATCGGAATGTCGCGCAGGATCTTCTCGGCAGGACCAGACTCTTCGCCTACCCTTTGGATGTCATGGACCACACCGGTCAATTCTCGACCAAGAAGCTGCAGAAGAGTCGGTTCGGGTTCTTTTGCGAGCGTCGAGGCGAACAACTCCCGGAAGGCAGGATTCGCATCTGCAAGTTTGCGTCCGGCATACACGGCTTGAGGAATCGGGGTGGAGCGAATGCGCTGGAGCATTTCATCGGCCGACTTCTCCGATTCCGCGGACCTTTTGCGATCCGTTGACACATCCCGAAGTGTGGCCACGGCAAAATGTGCGCTGGCCATTGATGCCACCACAGCGACGCTCAAAGATCGGCCATTCTTGCGCACCAACTCGAATTCACCTGTGGCACGGTGCTTTCGTTTCAGCTCCGCAATAAGCTTCAACGCCCGAGAATACGCACCCCGCGCAACGCCGGCATTCATTGTCAAGCGGTGGAATTCTTCGACATCGAGGCCGAGCATATCCAGTGCACGGTTGTTTGCCTCCCGGAATCCTCCCGTGTAATCAAACAGAATTATCCCATCGCCCGAGNNCCTCGTTGTCGCGGTCGAGACGCGGAACAGACGGTCGGCCGAGCCGGAACCCACGTTCGAGAAGTTTCACCGGGCGGGGAATAAAGAGAAGAGGTGCGTCAATCCCTTTGGCGTTGAGTACCTGGGCGTAAAGCCATGGGCCGACTGCCGCGATCTGCACATAGAGGTCTGCGCCATCGCGCAATGCCACCCGCTGTTTTTCCCCAAGGAATCGACGAGCAATGAAAACGACGACCTTGGTGCGGCGGGCGGAGAATACCGTCGCCAAATTCTCAAGCAGGCGCTCAATGGAGCGTGGCTGGCTGGCCCATTCAGGGAGTCTCTCCGAGAGGTCCAGGAAAACCTCATGGAATCCCACGCCTTCCGTGAGAACCTTCAATGCTGCATCAACGGATTTAGTCACTTCGAGGGAAACGAGGTGCGGGAATGCGGCATTCTTGACTGAAGAGACAACAAAGGTTTTCGCTGGCTGATCGAATGCAGAGAGCATCCCGGCGCGGAGCGGAGAGGGATTTACATGATCAGGAATCTCGATGACCAGTGTTGATGCAGGGGGAAGAAGACGCAGGAGGTCTTCGGGCAGCGTCAACGATGTTTCGGTAGTAGTAAGGAACGGAGAATCCGTCATGAAAATCCGCAGCGAAATGAATAGTTACCAGCCGCCACTCGCCCCGCCTCCTCCAAACGAGCCACCGCCTCCACTAAAGCCGCCCCCGGAGCTTCCACCACTCCATCCTCCTCCGCCAAACGACGAACCGCCCCACATTGTGGGTCCAAACCCTCCGAGCCGCCGGCGCCATGGGCGGAACGCATTCCGTATAACGAAGAAGATGAAGAAGATGATGAAGACGAATGGTACGATTACACCGGAGAGGGGACTATTCCCTTTACCATGTTCCTCTCCCGTGTACTCCCCCTTCGTCGCGAGGATGATCGCGTCCACGCCGCTGCTAATGCCGCCAAAGTAATCTCCCTGCTGGAACCGCGGACCTATTTCGTGACGAATGATCTGTCCGCAGAGTGCATCGGGCAGAGCACCTTCCAACCCGTATCCCACCTCAATACGAATATGCCGATCGTCCTTTGCCACTAACAGGACGACGCCGTTGTTGCGTCCCTTTTGCCCTACCTTGCTGCCTTGGGCAACTTGCAGAGAGTAATCTTCGAGGGGAGTCTCTCCCGTAGTTGGAACGATTGCCACAACGACCTGGTTGGAGGTGGAATCTTCAAACGTTTTCAGGCGCTCAGAGAGGAGATTCACTTCCGCCGGTGAGAGCGTTCCGGTAAGGTCTGTGACGTAGCTCTTGAGAGCGGGCACCTGTGGCACGTCACCATGAGCCAGAGAGACAGCCGCCACCAAGACCGCCGTGAGAATCGCAATGCGAGGGCGCATCAGAAATTCACCTGGGGAGGAGTGCTGGCTCCTTCCGTTGATTTGAAATACTGTTTCTCCCTGAATCCTGTAAACGCAGCGATCACAGAGCCGGGGAAGCGCCGAATCGCGACGTTATACTGCTGNNGGTTCCTTCCAATTGCGTTTGCAGAGTAATGAAATTCTCGTTCGATTTGAGATTCGGGTAGTTTTCGGCGACGGCAAGAAGCCGCGAAATGGCACCAGAGAACTGATCCTGGGCCGCCTGGAATTTTTGAAATGCCTGCGGGTCTTCGAGCACCTCCTTTGTCACAGTGATCTGGCTGACTTTCGCCCGTGCTTCAGTCACCCCGAGAAGCACAGTCTTTTCTTGCGCGGCAAATCCCTTTACCGTGTTCACGAGATTGGGAATAAGATCTGCTCTCCGTTGAAATTGGTTTTCGACCTGACTCCATGCCGACTGAACGCCTTCATCTCGGGTGACGAGGGAATTATACACTCCCATCCCCCAACCACCGATGATCACAACACCCAACAGCACTATGCCAACGACACCGAGAAGAATCAGGATACCTCGTGATTTCATTGTCTCTCCTTGCTGGAATGTTCGATATTGGAAAAATTCGACGAAAGACCTCTCATATAAGCAATACTCATGTCGGCATTCGCCCCGTTCAGTACACGGATCTTCCAATGATCGAGGAGTACAGGTATGTACCGATAGCTCGCGCCATCATCGCTCAGTTGAATCTCCAGAACGCCCGTCGGGTAGCTGCTTTTGCTATTGCCTCCAAAGATGAAATTTCCCAGTGAATACGCGATGATGGCTCCGTGATAGCTTTCAACGCCCTGCCAGACATGGGGGTGGTGACCAATCACAATGTCGGCTCCTGCGTCAATAAGTGCATGAGCAAAGATCCTCTGGTTTGGATCCGGTTGAGTGGAGTTCTCGTCTCCCCAATGGAGGTTTATCACGACAGCATCAACGTTGTGCTTTACGGCTTCGATGGCTTTTGTAATATTCCGGAGGCTACGGACGGCTACTCCCGCGGAATGTTCGGAAGGAATCAGTGCTTCGTCTCCGGCATAATAGCCGAAGAATGCGATGCGCCAGCCTGGCCGACTGACGATTGCGGGCTGGTAAGCAGAGGCATCCGTCACACCTGCCCCAACGTGAAGGATTTCCGCCGAATCGAGATCCTTGATCGTATCCCAGATCCCTTCAGACCCGAAGTCGGAAACGTGGTTGTTGGCAATATTGACAATATCCACGCCACCGGCTCTCAATTCCGCCAGCGCACGGCGAGACATCCGGAACGTATAGGGCTTTATCCTTGCATTGCCACGATCGGTGATGGGCCCTTCAAGATTCACCATGGCAATATCGGCGGATCGAAGCACATCGCACGAAGACAACGCAAACCCTGCAGTATCAAGAGGATCGAACGAATAGTAATTAGAGAAGAGACAATCACCTGCGAACCTGAGAGTCAGAGGTCGTCGAATCTCCGAGTGAACTGTTCGGATGTGAGGATTGCCATTTCCGGCCATAATTCCGGCAAGGAAAAGCACGAAGAAATGCATGAGCTCCGTTCCCATCATGACATCGCCCCATCATCGAGTACCTAACAATGAGATCATCCTCACCCTTGAAAGTAGCAAAAAAGCCTGCTCAATACAACATTGTTGAAACCTGTGCTCTCAATTTGGGTGTTCCCTCGTCATTCACAGCAGAAACCACGTTTTTCTTCTCTCAAAAAAAAAGGAAGCCCACATGGGGCTCCCTTTTTGACATCCCTCGAAAGAGGGGTTAGATTCCGAACTTATAGCCAACGCGTGCGCCAACGCTACCAGAGGACGAGCCCGTCGTGGCAACATCGAAGTACCGGACAGAAATGTCAACTGCGCCAGTAGCACCAGCCGGGATTTCCACACCAACGATTGGAGCGAAGGCAAAATCTGTCTCGCTTGCGCTACCACCGCCATATGTCACACCGCCGATAACCACTGATGGAAGAGCCACGCTCGCGATGAAGAATCCAAGCTGAGCAGCCCCGTATACCTGGACTCCCGTACCCTTCGGCATGAAGTAGTATTTTACGCCGGCAAGAACCGGAATACCATGCACGCTACCACCAGTTGCACCAGCAGGAACGTTTTTGAGGCTCCACGTGAGATAACCGGAAGTCAATGTGATATTCATCTGAGGCATGACGGCGTATTCGCCTTGAGCGGTGCCACCAAAGCCAATGTTCACTGCATCACCAAACGTGCCCATCGGGAGCAGTACATCTNNAGCGCTGGCAGAGCCAACAAGGGCGAATGCCATAACTACCACACATGCAACCAATAGAATCTTCTTCATTGGATACTCCCGCATAGATATGTTGAGGAAGAGGGTTTATAGAGATAGGTGCCGCATTTGGCTGGACAATTATACATAAGAAAAAATGAATTGTCAAGAAGGATCATGCGATACGTGAAAAAGATGTGCCCTATAGCACATAGAGTTAGAGGGATTTCCTGAACAAAGGAATGAGGAGCTCAAGACCTCCAGTTTTTTCGGCTTTTTGACGCCCACCCGTCNNACGGATGCGGGCCTGAGCTGTGTTGACAATGGCAGATTGACATTCTCGCTCATTAAGGCTATATTATCAACAGTTATTGCTGTTTACTTAGCCTCTTATCAAGAACGGTCGAGGGAACAGGCCCGAAGACGCCGTAGCAACCTGGTGAACGCACGCCTTGGTGTGCGAGACTTGGTGCTAACTCCTGCCCCGGATTACGGGGGAAGATGAGACGAAGATGCATAGATATCCTGTTGCCTCTTCTCTATCATCGGAAGGGGCTTTTTCATGCACTCACTCACAGGAGCACTCTATGCACTTCCAGACTTCTGCCGTCCATGGTGGCGTTGACAAGGATACTTCGTACAACAGCGTTACCACCCCCATTTACCCGACCTCCACATTTCGGTTCGAAGGTGTAGGTGTCACAAAGGGTTTTGACTACACCCGAAGCGGAAATCCCACCCGACTGGCTCTCGAAGAGAACATCGCGTTGCTTGAAGGAGGAACGTCTGCAGCCGCCGTTGCCACAGGCATGGCAGCCGTCATGGTAGCGCTTCATTTTCTCAAAAGCGGCGATCATCTGCTTTGCACCCATGATTGCTACGGCGGGACTGAAAGGCTCCTGAGAACGTACAGAGATCAATTCGGCATTGAGGTGAGCTTTCTCAACATGACGGATCCTGAAAGTCTGCGCAACGCAATGCGTCCCAATACACGCGCCGTTTGGATCGAGACTCCAAGCAATCCTCTGCTCAACATCCTTGACATTCGTGCGATAACGACGATTGCGCATGAATTCAACGCTCTTGCCATCGTCGACAACACATTCCTCTCCCCTTTTCTGCAGCGGCCGTTCGAATTCGGCGCGGATATCATCGTTCATTCTACCACAAAGTATCTCAACGGGCACAGTGATGTTGTTGGCGGAGCCGTTGTCGTGAACTCCGCTCCGCTCACGGAGAGGCTGAAGTATCTGGCAAATGCGCTCGGCCAGGGCGCCTCACCATTCGACTGCTGGTTGGTTCTTCGCGGCATCAAGACGCTGGCCCCCCGCATGCGGGAACATGAGAAGAATGCCGCTGCCGTTGCGGGATTTCTGTCGCAGCACCGGTCGGTACGAAGCGTATTCTACCCGGGCCTCAAATCCCATCCAGGGCACGAACTTGCCTCACGTCAACAGCGTGGATTCGGCGGGATGGTCTCATTCGAGGTGGATGGAGGAATTGAAAAGGTACACCATGTCCTCCGCTCCGCCAGGTTGTTTGCCCTTGCGGAATCCCTTNNCATGCCTCGATGGACCCAGCACTCAGGGAATCGGCGGGCATAACGGACCGGGTTATCAGGCTATCTGTAGGAATCGAAGATGAACGGGACATCATTGAGGATCTTGCGCAGGCTCTTGATTTCCATTAGGATGAGCCGGCATACCGACACCGCCTCCCTTCTGTCGCACCCTTACAGGGTGCCTGCTGTGGTGTAGCTCCTTAAAAACCCAACGTTTCACGTTGGGTTTTTAAGGATAGGTGCCCTTTCAAGGCACCACGTTTGCCGTGAGCAGTCCCTAACAACGGCCACCATTTCAGGAAACGCATTTGCCATGACGAGTCCTCAACGACGGCCACCCATTCGGGGCACTACTCTTGCCGCGACCAGTCCCTAACAACGGCCACCCTTTCAGGGAACTGCTTTTGCCATGACCAGTCCCTAACGATGGCCGCTCTTTCAGGGCACTTCATGTTTCTGATCGCCGTCCTGGATCCTGGAGTGCAAGGTGACGGCGTGAGTTCAGAAGTACGTTCTGGTACTGAATTCCGCACCAACATCGTCCGCCAGGCTCTTTGCTTTCTCTTTGTCCACTTCGTCCAGATCAACGATAGTCAGCACTACGCGCGGAAGGAAGCGAACGGCTTCCCGGGTGAATTCGAGCATCGCCGAAAAGAACATCGGACCGTCGAGTTGCATCAGACGTCCGTACTGTTCGGGTTCCGTCGCATTCAGGCTTATCGATACCGCATCAATCAGTCCCACCATCTCGGGGATGATGTTGCGCTTGTTGATGATCGACCCGTGACCATTGGTATTCAATCTTGTCTTCCCGCCGTGATCTTTCACCCAACCCGCCACCTCCTTCAACGCTTCGAAGCGGATTGTGGGTTCACCATAGCCGCAGAAGACGATTTCGTGGTATTTCGAAGGATCGCCTATTTCCGCAATAACCTCTTCCGGTGTCGGCTCCTTGTCAATCTTCAGGTTTATCCCCTTGATGACAGCCTCACCTTTGCGATCGCAAAAAACACAATCGGCATTGCACCGGATCGTAAGGTTCACGTACAAGCTGTCGCGCAGCGTATAAGTGTACCGCGGAGCGCCAAGATCACCGATGCCAAACACTTTCAGCGCCGCATAATTTGTGGCCCGGGCCACATCATCGATTGACAGACCTTGCTGCTCTGCTATGGCAGCAGCAATGAGGAGAATATTTGCGGGCTCATTGCGTTTTCCCCGGTAAGGGATCGGGGCAAGATACGGACTGTCCGTTTCGAGAAGCATACGCTCGACGGGCAGGGCGGCTGCAACTTCACGAGCGTGACCGCTTTTCTTGAAGGTCACGATCCCGGGAAGCGATATGACGAATCCCATATTCAGCACACGCCAACCGGTCGACACGTCTCCGGGAAAACAATGGAAGACCCCTTTCGGCGATGGATAGCGCGAATGCACACCCACTTCTTCCCTGCGCCAATCGTTGTCCACATCGACGGCCTCCTGCACCATCGCTAGGGTCTCCGCCATCGCTTCCATNNAATGGATGACTACGGGAAGATTCCTCCTTTGGGCGATCGCAAGTTGTTCCCGAAACACCCGGCGCTGGTCTTCTCGCGGCGAGAAGTCGTAATGGTAGTCCAACCCAATCTCTCCTATCGCAACAACCTTTGGGTGGGCGCTCAGTTCCTCAATGGCTCCCAAGACGGAATCATCGGCCGATTTTGCGTCATGTGGGTGGACACCAACACACGCATAGACCTCTTCGCGTGATTCCGCCAAAGCCACAGCCCGTTTGCTGTCCTCGAGGTTTGTGCCGGGGTTGACAATGTAACGGACTCCGGCATCACGGGCTCGTTGCAGTACGCCGGCGCGATCGTTGTCAAATTCCTTCGAAGTCAGATGGGCATGCGAGTCGATCAACGACACCATTATTGCACCTTGCTCCCACTCACAATTTCAGACTGCGGAGATATCAGCACCAGTTTCCCCTGGCCGTCGGATGCCGCGAGGATCATCCCACGCGATTCCGTTCCCATGAGGACTGCAGGCTGCAGGTTGAACACCACCACGACCAGTTTGCCGACAAGATCCTCCGGTATATAGTGCTGGGCAATGCCCGCCACAATCTGACGCTGTTCCGATCCCACCTCCACCAGAAGCTTCAGAAGTTTTTTCGATTTCGGGACAGCCTCCGCCGACACGACCCTCCCAATCCTGAGATCGACACTTCTGAACTCATCGATCGTCAATGGAGGTTTTGATGGTGGCTCCTTCGAAGGCTCTTCGGCCGACCCCTTTTGGGCGTTTCCGAGTGACTGCAATTCATCGTCGATCACCTTGTCCTCGATTTTTGTGAAGAGGATTTCCGGCGTGCCGAGCTTCTGTCCTGCGGGAACAGCGAGTTCGGCAGCGCTCGCCCACGATGCTGTTGCTGCCGTGCCCTGGATCGCAAGCATTCTCCAGATCGACTCGGCGGCAGCCGGAACGACAGGCGACGAGAGAATCGCAAGCGCCCGCGATACCTGGATGCTCAGGTGTATCGTCGTCGCACATCGCGCCGGGTCCGATTTCAGTGTCTTCCAGGGTTCAGCGTCGTTAAAATATTTGTTCCCCGCCCGCGCCAGATTCATAATCTCTGTTACCCCATCGCGGAACCGGTAACGCTCAAAGCAGTCCCCGATCTTTGCTGGCGCTGCTTTGAGGACACGCAGGAGTTCTTGATCCATCGCGTTGAACTCCCCACAGACCGGCACTGTTCCCTCGAACGATCGAACCGCAAAAGCAAGAGTACGATTAATGAAGTTCCCCAGAATATCCGCCAGCTCGTTGTTGGTTTTTGCCTGAAAATCTTTCCACGTGAAATCGGAATCCCGAGATTCCGGCAGCGCCATCGCAAGATAATACCGCAGGGAGTCCGCGGTGTATTTTGTCAGGAAATCTTGAACGTCGATTCCCCATCCCCTGCTCTTCGAAAATTTCTCACCCTCAAAATTCAGGAACTCATTTGCAGGAACATTCGCCGGGAGCACGTACTGTTCCTTTCCCCCGTCGTTCCAGGCCATGAGAATAGCGGGAAAGACAATGCAATGAAACACCACATTGTCCTTGCCGATGAACGCAACGTACTTTGTCGAAGGGTCATGCCAGAACTGCTTCCATGCATCGGGTTTCTTGATGTTCGAGGCCCATTCCTTCGTTGAGGAGATGTAGCCCAAAACGGCATCAAACCAGACATAGAGCACCTTGTGTTCGTATCCGGGGAGCGGCACCTTCACACCCCAATCGAGGTCCCTCGTCACTGCCCGATCCTGCAGACCATCTTTGAACCAGCCCCTGCAGTATTGGAGCACATTCTCCTTCCATGGTTCACGCTGGTTGGCGTCGTTGATGAATTGTTCCAGCCTTTGTTGGAAAGCGCCAAGAGGGAAATACCAATGCGTCGTCTCGCGGACCACAGGTGAGTTCCCGGAGATCTTGCTCCTTGGATGAATCAGTTCCATGGGGTTCAGAAAGGTGCCGCATTTTTCACACTGGTCCCCACGGGCATCATGGTTACCACAGATGGGACAGGTCCCCTCGACGTAACGGTCGGGCAGAAACATCTTTGCCTGATCGTCGTAGAATTGCTGTTCCTTCTTCTCCACGAGCACGCCCTGCCGGTGGAGTTCCAGAAAAAACTCTTGCGCAGTCTTATGATGCAGAGGCAGGGAGGTCCGGGAGTAGTTGTCGAAGCTCATCTCAAACCGTTCAAAGGCCGCTTTATTCATGGCGTGATAGCGGTCGAGGACCGCTTGGGGCGTGATCTTTTCCTTCTCTGCGNNATAGATATCCGCAGGAAGGTAGGCACCGGCAAGATGCCCCAGGTGGATCGGACCATTGGCGTAGGGCAACGCCGCAGTGACAAGAATGCGTTCTGGTGAGGTCATAGGGATCCCATAGACGTAAGCATTCCGGGAAAACCGGTGTTTGCTTCACCCTGGATTGTCGCCCGCAGATGAAGGCCAAGATTAATGAGTATGAGCCGGACGAGCACATTTCTGTCCAGCAAGGCAATCGCCCGCTCTACGCCTGCCAGCGCGTCCGGGAGATTGGCGTCTGCAAAACGGGCCACGAAGCGGTTCAAGTCTTCCTGTTGGTCGAGATTGATTACCGGACCTCCGTGAGCGAGCACCATTGCGTCGCGGAACCATGCAAGCATGAGCAAGAGGAATCTCCTGACGAGATCGCGGTCCTTCGCATCGGAGAGGCGATCGATATCGTCAAGCATTTGGATCACTCCGGGACTGAGGGTGTGACGGATAAATTGCACAATATCACGCCGGAGTTCCAATAAGTCCTCGGCGAGGAGTTCCACCGCTCGCGTATAGCTCCCGTCGGCAAGGCGTGCCGTTAATGCAGCCTGCTCCGGCGGCACATGCAGCCGTTGCTGCAGCGCATCACAGATATCCTCTTCGCGTAGCTGGTCAAAGCGAATTGTTTGACACCGTGAGACGATGGTGGGCAGCAGCTGTTCGCGGTGAGCCGTCGTCAGAATGAACATATTCAAACCGGTGGGCTCCTCAAGAGTTTTCAAAAGCACATTGGATGATTCGTCATTCATCAGGTCGGCCTGACTAATAATCGTAACTCTTCGCTTGCTATCAGAGGTGGTCATCGGAGTCTCCCGCCGGACTTCCCTGATGCTGTTCACCTTGATCACCGAGGCTCGTTGGATTACGATTCGATGGTACGGATCCGACCCCTTGAGGTGTAACTCTTCTTGAACAGCCTTCACGTCGGGTTCCGACAGCTTGTCCATGGGACCGTCGTCATTTCCTTCGTCTTTGCCACGAGGAAGGGGAATGACCAGCTTGACATCAGGATGTTGCAGAACATTCACTTGGCGGCACGATGGGCATACATCGCAGGCNNTCCCCATTCTTATCACAATGGAAGACCTTCGCCAGTTCCATTGCCACAGCGTCCTTGCCAACACCTTCCGGTCCCGAGAACACATACGCGTGAGGAAGACGATCTGCGCGCAAGGCATGCAGGAGAGTCTGTTTCACACGCGTTTGACCGATGATGCGGGACCATGCCATGGGTGCAAGGCTCTCTTGTTAGCGTCTTTTCTTCATAGCCAACAGCTATGGAGGAATCTAAAGAGAAGGAAGTAAGAAGCAAGAAGTAGGCAGAAAGCGGTTGCGGATTCGCTTTACGTTTCTGTTTACTTCAAAGTACAAGTAATCTCTCAGCCCGAAGGTTTCTCCATACTCCATACAACCTACTACTTACTCTAATTTTTCCACTTGCCGCTACCTTCTGTCAACNNGGGCCTTCGCCTAGAACGCTTGTCCAATGCCGAAGTGAAAAATTCCTTCCTTAAACGTCTGCCCCATCAGTTTTCGCTGGGTGATCCATTGTTGGCCTGGCGGTTCCCCCGGATTGTAGACGCGGAACCCCCAGTCGATCCTGAATGGTCCAAAAAACGTGTCGTAGCGTATCCCCAAGCCAGCCGCGATCGCAACATCCCTCACTTGAAATGAGCGGACCGTCGGCCAGAGGTTGCCAAAGTCCAAGAACTGAACAATCCAAATCTTGTCCAGGATTCCGTCATGGAGGGTCTGCAGGGGATTCAAGCGCCATTCCACGCTTCCTTCAATGGAGAGATTTCCACCCAAGTCCGCTTCGCCTGAAGCGATGAGATCGCGTGAGTTCCAGCCGCGAACAGAACCTGACCCACCCGCATAGAATCGATACGTGGGGGGAATTGTGCGTGCATCGTTGCTCTCAGATCTCCCGTATTTTTCCTCCATCGCTGCTTTCAGCTTTACCGCAAGAATAGAAGTTCGCTTTGTCAAACCCACATCATGATACCAACGTCCCATCAGGCTCACACTATAAAACTCTGTATAGAGCGAATCAACCAAACGCAGCGCACGCGGAAGCGATCCCGCTTCCTGCACCGTCATGGAGTGGATAAACCCTTCCGACGGTGAGAAGATATCATTCGTCATATCCCGTTGCATGGTGAAGGAAAGAAAGGAGTTTACCTGTCGTTTGGGAAGGAGCCTGAGTTGCTGTTGGGATTCAGGGTCGAGTGTCTGCGTGTCGATGTCGCGAAGATACAGATTGACAGACTCCAGGGTCCAGTCCAACATCCCCGTCGTAAACTCTGCAAACCGGTCATTCACTCCCAATCGATTCCGCACGATATTCAGCTTATACGGTATTTCCTTGTCGACGATGTACGAAAACGACCAGGTTCCTTTCACTTTGTTCGTGAAAATAAAAGGTTGGAGGAGATCGAACGTCACATCAAAATTCGATACAGCATCGCTATTAAGAGCAAAGTAGTCCGGGAACGCCTTGATCGTCTGCGTCCGGAACCGTACGTGTGTCCCAAAAATGCGCGCGCCACCGAAAAAATTTCTCTGATTGTACCG
>PMNP01000070.1:12401-13477 GCA_003161755.1 Ignavibacteriota bacterium
TGTCATTGCTGATGTCGTCTCGTGGCTCCATTCCTCTTGCCGTGTCAATGTCCTGTTCGACGGTCACGTTTCCGAACACAAAGCGTTTGCCGGCGTTGAAGGTAAGGATCACGATGAAATTTCCAGAACTTGCATACCGTGATGCCGAAGAGCTGTCACGGACGAACGCCGCATTCGGGAACCCGTTGTTATTGAGGGTCTCCAGCACGCGGCGCACTTCGGCTTCCAGCAGGTCTGCAACAAAGGGATCGCCCTTGGCAATCTTGGGGGAGCTTTGCACGTCCTGCAAAATGGCTTCGGGGGCGGCGGGAATCCCCTTGTACACCAGGGAATCAATCACCGAGCGGTATCCTTCGTGGATCTTGAAGGTGATATCCACGGTGGAGCCATCTTCGGCGAAAGCGAGGCCGGTATCCATCTGCACACTCATAAACCCATACTGTTGGTACAACGTTCGGAGTTTCTTGAGATCGGCCCCGAGGGTAAATGGGTTCAGGAACTCATCCTTCCGTCCAAGCTTCTCACTGATCGTTCTATGAAGAAATTTGCTGAAAAATCCTGGTGTTTCCCGTGTCTGGATTTGCGCCCGAAGCTCCGAATTTGAGAAGGTTTCATTTCCGTCAAACTTCACGGAAGAGATTTCCGCTTGGCGTTCTATCGGGGCAGGAATCTCCTGAGCAAGGCAAGAGGCGGCCAGGGTGAGCATTGATGCGAGGGTGACGAGCGCCCTAGGCATCGGGATTCGGATCAGTAGGGGACGCAGGGGCACGGAGAAGATCGCCGGAACGGAACATAACAAAAAACCCAGCCATACGGCTGGGTTTGAATGCTACCAATTTTGGGCTACAAATGCAATCAGTACTCGTTCTCTTCGTCGAAAAAGAAATCTTCGTCGGTCGGATAGTCCGGCCAAATCTCATCCATGCTTTCGTACGGTTCCTCGCTATCCTCAAGTTCCTGGAGGTTATCGACGACTTCTCTCGGTGCGCCTGTCCGGATGGCGTAGTCGATGAGCTCCTCTTTTGTTGCAGGCCAGGGAGCGTCATCAAGATACGAAGCAAGTTCCATCGTCCAAA
>PMNP01000145.1 GCA_003161755.1 Ignavibacteriota bacterium
TGGCGAGGAGGACTTCGGCATCGTTCCGGTCGAAGCCATGGCATGCGGCAAGCCGGTCATCGCGTATGCGAAGGGAGGCGCGCTTGAGACGGTGATCGAACACGCCGATTTGAAGACCGGTGTGTTGTTCCGTGAGCAGACCGTTGATGCTCTCATGAACGCGGTGGGGCAATTCCGCCGTGAAAAGTTCGATCCAAAAGCTCTCCGGGGATTTGCGAAACGATTCGACAGGGAGATCTACAAGAAGAAAATGGCAGAGTTTGTTTCGGCCAAATGGAACGCACACCGTGACCGCTCAACTCCAAGGCAGGAAAGAGGTTAAGGGAATGGTTCGTTGACATTCCCAAGGCATTTTCGTATATTTGCTATTCAAGTCCGGAAGGAGACGCATGCCACCGGAAAACATCCGGCGTCACAAGAAATCCCGCCTGTTTGACGTGGTTCTCGTTCCAGTGCAGGAAGGCGAAACGCCGAAATCTTTCCGTACAAGTTGGCGGCGGTTATCATTCATCGGGGCTGTGGCGTTTATTGTCTGCGTGTCCATCGCCTTTGCGATCCTTGTGTTTACTCCCATTGCCGCGTACCTGACCATTCCCAACCCCGGACTGGAACGCAGGTATGGAAGACAGATTGTCAGTTTGCAGCAACAGTTGAACCAATTGGTGCAGGATGTTGGGCTGTTGAAGGATTATAACCAACAGCTGAGAAAGGCTCTGGGCGAGGGCTCCTCGGGGGACTCGGCCACGGTGCAGGGGAGCGGCCCTTCAATCGTCACCGATACTCTCTCGCCGCATAACGCTTCATCTGCGCCCACTGAGGCGCAGGTCCAGCCCGTTGCCCATCAGGATGCGCCGGCCATGGATGAGACGAACGGCAGCGTGGAGCTGGGAGGGTCAGAGTCATTCGAGAACGTTGTGACTTCCGTCGAGACGGGAAAGGGGACATTCCCTTTGCTCCAGCCGGTTGATGGAATAGTCACTCAGGGATTTGATCCTCCGCGAAGCCATTTTGGAATGGACTTCGCGGGGAAGCGCGGAACACCAGTGTATGCGGCCGCAGATGGTCACGTTCTGTTCGCAGGATGGACATATGACGACGGCAATATGGTGATCATCGCGCACGATGGCGGATATACGACAGTATACAAACACAATCAAAGTCTCCTGACGCTGGCCCAATCGGCGGTGCGTCGGGGAGAGATTGTGGCGCTGCTGGGAGAGTCAGGGCGGACCAGTTCCGGGCCGCATCTGCATTTTGAAGTGTGGAGAGACGGCAGGCCGCAAGACCCAAATCTGTATCTGCTTACTCCAGCTCAAGTCCGTCCTCTTGCGGATGGACAAGTCCAATAGTCATTGCCTCGGAAGGGGAATGTCATGGCCGAAAAGCATGGCAATGGAGGTACCGTCCTGAGCCTCATTGGCGCGGGCACGGTGATAGAAGGGAAGCTTACGACAGACGGCAGTGTTCGTGTTGATGGACGCCTCGTCGGCGATGTCATTTCGAAGGCCGATGTCACCATCGGCGCCACGGGAAGTATCGAAGGTACCGTGCAGGGAGGGAATGTGTCCCTTGCCGGGAAGGTGAGTGGCACGGTGATTGCATCTGAAAAACTAGTTCTTGAGACAAAATCACATATGCAGGGCGATATTCGCGCCCAGCGGCTTGTGGTGGACGAAGGGGCGCTGTTTGACGGAAATTGTCGCATGAGCGGGCAGGATATGAGACCTAAACCTATGGAGCCAAAGAAGTTGTAGTCTTTGCCAAGTTGACATGACTCTTCAAACCAACACCCCGCCACGAATCGGCAGTAATGGGCAATTCTTGACGCTGGGGTTGCAGCTCGCTCTGTCGGTTCTTGTGTTCTTCTTTCTCGGCAAGTGGCTCGATGACAAGTTCGGAACCTCTCCCTGGCTCATGCTCACCGGCGTGGTTGTCGGTGTCACGGGCGGACTGATCAAATTCATTGTCACAGCCATGCGGATCGGTCGGGAGGAGGATCGAAAACAGGAAGACAGGAAGACGGAATGAAGCTGGAGGCACGATATCCCCTGCAGGTGGGAGTAACACTCCTTATTGTCGTGGGACTCTCCTGGTATCCTCTGGCACGTTATGCAACAAGAGATACGATTCTTGCGATCGGTGCAGGGACAGCCTTGAGCGTTGTCAATGCGTTCGTCGGATTTCTGGCGATCGAGTATTCGTTTGATAAATCATACACAGTGTTTCTGAGAACGGTATTTGGAGGGATGGGGCTTCGGCTTGCGGGGATGCTCTGTACCATGGTGGCGCTGTTGCTTATTGCCGGAATAGAAGCGGTGCCGTTTGCAGTTACCGTGCTGAGTTTGTATTTGATCTTTCTTGTTCTTGAAATCCTTTTCATCCAGCGCAAAGTGCTGGTGAAGAACCAGGGCAACCTCTGAAGCTCATGAACGAACACGCTGATACAGTTTCGGCATCACACTCGGCAAGATCAGAAGGAGAGGTCTCACACTCTCTTGCAACGCATGACGCGAATGAAGCCGCACAGGGCGAACACCAGGGCTCTGCGGGAAAGATTGATGCCAGTCAATTATTGAAACACATCCAGGACTCCCGTGAAATCGAATTTCCGGGAGGTCACGTTGAACTCCCCTATATTCTCTTTGATCGGGACGGCTTTCACGCCTATGGCAACGCCGAGCACCTGACAGAATCGGGTGTGTACACACTCCAGCACAACGAAACACCGATCCGGACGGCCGACGGCAACCCGCCGCTGGTCGACCTCTCCATCACTAAGCATGTTGTTTTCCTCTGGCTCGCAGCATTCGTCCTGTGCATCGTTGCAATTAGCGCCGCTCGCAAGAACGCCAAACGCATCGTCGCGACCGGCCTCGGCAATCTGATGGAGACGTTTGTTGTCTTTATGCGCGACGAAATTGTCATTCCCAATATGGGCCCCGGAGGAATACGATACCTCCCGTATCTCCTTACAACGTTCTTCTTCATCCTCCTGATGAACATTTTTGGGCTCATCCCCTACGGTGCATCGGCCACCGCCAATATCAACGTGACAGGCGGACTTGCGATCATCGCGTTTTTTATGATCCAGGTTTCCGCGATCAGGGCTCAGGGACTGAAGCATTACCTGGCCCATTTGACAGGCGGGGTTCATTGGTCGCTTTGGTGGCTCATGATCCCAATTGAAATCCTCGGACTGTTTACCAAACCGTTTGCCCTCTGCATCCGTCTTTTTGCGAATATGGNNTTTGATTTTCGTCTTCGGATCGTATTTTGTCGCTGTCGCGCCTGTGGCGTTTGCCGTCGCCATTATGTTCCTCGAAATTTTTGTCGCATTCCTCCAGGCCTATGTCTTCACGATGTTAACGTCGCTCTTCATGGGTTTGGGCATGCAGGAAGCGTCCCACGAAGAACATGGCGGAGCAACAGCCGGTTAAGTGTATACTGCTCCCGTTAGGGGGATTTCAGAGTAGAAGAAGTTCTTTCTTATCCAACACCTACATTTCTGACAAGGAGATACACATGGATCCCAAAGCACTCGGCTATCTGGCTGCAGGTATTGGTGCCGGAATCACGGTTATTGGTGCAGGACTCGGTATCGGCAAGCTCGCCGCGG
>PMNP01000005.1 GCA_003161755.1 Ignavibacteriota bacterium
TCATTATACTTAAATACTAATGCATACTAAATTAGTATTTCGCAGGTGACAATCATGAAATGGATTGAGAAGCCCAATTGGAGTCAGTCAGTGAAGGATGGGAAGGTATTCGAGTACCTTTCAGATCCTGAGGTGATTCAATATCTGAATCGAGTGAATAGTGCATACTATCATTGGGCTGAAATGAGACATCGGCCCTTTCCAAAGAACCTGAATGGGGATCTGGCTTGGGCTGTGACCAAGATATCACGTTTGTCGCAAATGCGCTATTTGGACTTTACTTCTACAAGTGGACATCGATTCAGCTACTGGCTGCCGGATGGTGTCCTGAAGGAGCTTCATTTGATTGACCAAAATGCGGCAGGCAATATTCTGGTTGACCACCCGCCGAGGTCCAAGGATCGGGAGAGGTATATCATAAGCTCACTGATGGAAGAGGCAATAGCGTCGAGTATCCTCGAAGGAGCCGCAACGACACGCACAAAGGCAAAGGAAATGCTCCGAGAGGGAAGAGCGCCTCGATCGCGGGCGGAACAGATGATCAAAAACAACTACATTACCATGTCCAGAATCAAACAGGATGCGTCGCGAGATCTATCTGTAGAATTCCTATGCGACTTGCAAGGAGAGATCACGAAAGACACCCTTGAAGACTCCTCGGCTAGTGGACGACTAAGGACCGCAGCCGAACAAGTTCGAGTTGTTGATATGCAGGATGGGGCAGTTCTCCATGTACCTCCGCCTGCGGATGAGTTGAAGGAACGCTTAGCGAAGTTGTGCGCCTTTGCCAATCAATCATCGGAGGATTCGTTTATTCACCCTGTAGTAAAAGCTTCAATTCTACATTTCTGGCTAGCTTATGAACATCCCTTTGTTGATGGTAACGGACGAACTTCCAGAGCCATTTTCTATTGGTATCTCATCAAAAACAAGTATTGGCTTGCCGAGTTCTTGCCAATTTCGAGAATTATCTTGAAGGCACCGTCCAAATACAAGATGGCTTTCCTATATGCCGAGAAGGACGATGAGGATATAACTTACTTTCTGAGGTTTCAGCTGAGGGCATTTCGTTTATCCATAGAAGACTTGAAGCAATATGTCAGAAACAAACAAGAAGAGTTAAGTGAAGCGGCAAGAATGTTGAAGAGGCTCCCAGGGCTCAATCACCGGCAACATGAAATCATAAGTCATGCGATCCGACATCCGGATACCATCTACACCATTGCAAGGCACATGACCACTCACAATGTCGTGTACCAAACTGCCAGGGCTGATTTGCTTCTGTTGGTGAAGCGAGGTCTATTTACAAAGAAGAAGGTCGGTAGAAACTTCGTCTTTTTTGCTCATGACGAATTGGACCGAAAGTTGAAGAGCAAGAACACATAGAAATCAAGAAGCAGGGTCTGTCGATTTTATCTTGACCTCTTTGGCTTGAGGATCAGCCCGCTGCTTTCTGGCGGGCTCCAAGACGGGCGGACAGGAGCTGGCCGCCGGGAAAGCTAAGTCGTTTCTCCTTCCCACTCAAACACTAAGCGGGAATTTCAATCCGGCAGTGATTTAGCGGCATATGTCACGCCTGAATCTTTCCCCACCCCTCCATACCTAATGACCGTTGCTTGACACACAATGCCCAATGAATTCCGTCACCTTCAATTCCACCCGTTGTGCAAGCGCATGCCCTGCGGTGAGATAATCCACCCGATGGAAATGGCTTCGATTGACGACGAACACGAGGCGCACATGGACCGGTTGAAGGGGGCTGAGGGAGAGTAATGTGCCACAGCACTTGATATTGTCGGGATATGGAGCCCTGCAGAACTTTATTTTCTGTGAGGATTCTGTTTATTGCATTTTGTGGACATAGATGAAATGAGCAAGCATGGGCAATTGATACTGTCCTGCGGCATTACTCTTGACACTTGCGAAACGAACGTTTATATTCGCAGNNCCTCTTATCTTCACCAAGAGTAATGAATTGCCCCTCGCAACCAGATCGGCCATCGTAGGACCCCAAAACACGCTAAACCAGGTCGTTTCGCTTTCGAAACACACTCCCCTAACGTTGAGGGGGACATTCAAATGAAGACCAAGAAGAGAAAGACAGTTGGAATGCTACAAGAGATATTTATAGCAATGACCGTAACACTTCTTTGCCTAGGCCTAACGTATCGCGGAACAGCAGGTAACCAGCATTCAAGGAACAGNNAGCATCAAAAACCTTTACGACTCACCTGGCTCATTGGACACGAAAGTCAATAACCTGACTCCACCAGAAATCCGACATTTCGTTCATACCATTTATGATGCATTCGAAGATGACCCGTCTGTTGCCTTTGATTCCTTGGGCGCCCTCAATAGGGAGGTCGCGGCGGTTCAGAATTCCAATCTGGCGGGATCCAAGCCAGGGCCTCTGTATCAATATATACTCGAGCGAGCCAAGAAAGAACTGCCACCTCTTGTCACCTCCTTGATTCGTCTAACATATATTGTCCAGGCTCGTGTCGTGTCGGTAAAGAGCGCTCCATCAGTCGACAGCGTTGATCTCAGAATGAATAGGGGCAGGCGAACCCCTACGACACTTGTTGAAGTCGTTGTGGAAAAAGTATTGAAGGGATCCTCAACTTTTCAGCCAAGCGACACGATTCAGTTCTTCTTTCGAGATGCATGGATAAGAAGCATGACCTTCGGTTTTCAAGTTGGGAGGGAATACCTCCTTCCACTTGAGCTAAGACCGCGAGGAATCATCGGTTTGGTAATGTTTCTTGATAATTCACAAGGCTACTATCCCATTGAAGCTGGCAATATCGACGATCCTTACCAGCTGTTCGAACTGGATAAGCGAATTTCAATTGACCAACTTAACGAGAAGCTTCAACAGACTATTCAACAGATTAAATCCTGGTAGGAACATCCAAATGAGAACTCTAATCGCTCTCGCTTCTGCTTTTTCCGCTTGAAAACTGCCCACTTTCCCGCCTGAGAATTGCCCACCTTTCCGACCTTGCTGAATGATATCAAGTCAATGAAAAAACCCACTCTAACGGGTAATTGGGGGTACCGGTAGGAAAAAAGCATGAGTCACTGTCTATGGCCCCCGACGTTCGTAGACACAAGCGAAATCTCCTTTTGGTTGACATGGGGCAGACAAAGGCTTGTGTCCGCCGTTTGCATTTCATGCTCTCTCAAAGGGTTAACTACTCTTTCGTCCTTACGGTCGATTCTCTTCCAGGGTATTCTTTGTGATCATTCAATAACATCAATGCAGAATGAAAGGATTGGAATAATGAAAGCAACTGGAATCATCCTTCTCATCGTCGGTCTGCTCATGACCGTCTATTTAGGCTTCACCTATGTGACAAAGGAGAAGGTCGTGGACTTGGGTTCCGTCCAAATCACCAATGATAAGGACCACAATGTCCACTGGCACCCATATGTTGGAGTCGGAGTAATGGTCAT
>PMNP01000207.1 GCA_003161755.1 Ignavibacteriota bacterium
AGGGTGGATTTCAAAAACACCATCCTCATCATGACCTCAAATATCGGCACGCGTGATTTGAAACGCGGAGGCGGCATCGGGTTTGGACCCTCGACGTCGAAAGAAGACTATGGAGCCATGAAATCGGTGATCGAGGAGGCGCTAAAGCGCTTGTTTAATCCCGAGTTTCTGAACAGGGTCGATGATACCATCATCTTTCACCCGTTGGACAAGTCACATATCATGGAGATTATCGATATCCAGATGCGTGAACTCATGAAGCGAGTTGGCTCCATGGGTATTTCCGTCGAGCTTACGAAGCAAGCCAAGGAATTTCTGGCCGACAAAGGATTTGACCCGCAGTACGGTGCCAGGCCACTGCGCCGGGCACTCCAGCGCTTTCTCGAAGATCCTATTGCGGAAGAAATATTGAAGGGCAAGTATCCTGAGAAGACGAAGATAAAGGTCAAGCTCAACAAGAAGAAAGGGGAACTCCGCTTTAGTGCGACCACACCGGAAGTGAAGGGCGATGTAAAGGAAGAAGAAAAGCCCGCCGGAGTATCCTGAAGAGATCTCTTGCCGTAGTTACAGCATCGGCCCCGCAGAGCAATGCTCGCGGGGCCGATGTGTTTTTGTACCGGTCCACCCTTTCCTCTCGCACGCGGGAATCCCCATATGAGGAATCAGATCTCAAAGTCAAATTGCACCACCGGCATCACAACTGGAGATCCCATGGGAAGGTATTGCTCTCCTTCCCGGCTCAAGCCGTTTGGAGCAAATGCAAAGCGCACTCCAAAGAGAACCCGTTGCGTTGGCCCGACAGGAACGGAAATTCCAGGCGTGATTATGACCAATGTCATTGGAGCCTCGGCATCGCCGGTGCCATTCGTCACGGCACCAGGCAGGTGTGAGGAGCTCATCGGATCGACCTGTGCCGGAGCGAATGAAAAGAGCTTCTGTTTCGAGACGGCGATGTTCGCGAACGGATGAACCGGCCATTCGGGACTGCGCGCATTCACAGTTAACCCCAAGTACCACCCGAACTGAATACTCTGGCCGGCATCGCGATAGAAGTTTACATACGTTTCCGAACTCTGGGGAAACGAGTGATCGATTTCAGTGACGATGGCAGTGTGCACATCGTAATATGCGGGGATCCACTGAAGTGCGCCGTCAACTCTCATTCCGAACAATCGGCCTTCCGACATGAGCCCGATTCCAGCGAACCCACCCCAGGAATCCAGCCCATCGCCGCTCGCATACGTGAGTCCGCCGGTAAGCGCAAATGACTTGCTCACCGAATAGTCAAGTGCAATTCCCCCTGTAACCGTTGCGGTATTCCACAAGAGATTCGATCCGGAAAACTGATTGGGGTTGTTCCCGGGTACAAAACTGATGGTCCCGCCGGCATTATGGAGAGTGTCAACCGTGTAACCCCCTGCACCATTGACAGGGGTGTGGCTATTCACGCGCGCATACATGCTCTTTCTGGCACCAAAGGAAAATGAAGGAGTTACCGTCAGAGTTCCTGGCTTGATCTCCTGGACAAGGTGGACCGGAAGGAGTGAAACGGGAGCGGTAACTTGCGCGTCCTGGACGTACACCTGCTGCTTCGTCACAGTGCAGCCACCCAGCATCATCATGATGACGAGGGCGCAACCTCCCGCAAGGTTTTGTCGTGCTCGTGCCATGGATGTATCCTCCATCGGGCTAATGAAACGGGCTTCAAGGATCGCTACGCACAGCGCAGGACAAATAAACATACTGAACCACACAATCAATCTCAACCGCCCGCCATGAAAGGCTCCGATTCCAGGATTGGCAAACCACACAAGGCCTTGCTGCGCCTTGATTGTTGTCTTCGGGCACAGTAGATTATGTCTGTTGAAGGAGAACTCAAACAACGGAAGGAGATCACGTGCATATTTACGTTGGCAACCTGACTGAAGCCATGACCGACGAGGAATTACGCGCTCTTTTTGCTGCGCACGGCCAGGTGAAAGGAGCCACTGTCGTATGCGACAAGAAAACAGGAGCCTCCCAGCGATATGGATTCGTTGAGATGCCTGTAAAGGGCGAAGCTCGGGCGGCCATTGAAGCACTCCGTGGTAAGGACATGGCTGGTCAACCGCTTCGCGTAAAGGGGCTCAAGCCGGGCGATTCCTTTCACGACCATGCTCTTAGCCTTCACGGCTCAAAGGGAGTAACACCGGGGGGCATCCCCTCCAGGAGCGAAGTGAGCCACCGTTCCGCAAACGCAATCCGGCGTGGCGGACAACGAGGCTCGTGATTCCCACACTCATTTGATGACAGGGTTTCTGGAATTATCATACATGCAAAGCAGGTGCTCCACCCCCGGAAACCTCATTGTAGCAGAGTGCCTAAATCGCTCGAGCGTCATTATAACGGGGTCGCCTCTCACGCATGTACACAATCATGGTGAATACGCCATGCCTATCAACCTGCTCGAAAGAGCAATTATTCCTTGATCTCGCCACCAAGCTTGACGACCGTATTCCAGTTTCGTCCAGTCCCGCTGGTGCCAAGTTTCGATTCGATAACGGGGAGTGTCACACGCGACTTGCCGATACCGTCAGGATAAATCACGTACACATGTCGGCTCCCTCCACGAACTTCTTCCGAACCCTCAATTGAGGCTTGCAGAGCCTTAACTCCTCCGGGAACAACCTTCTCTTTCAGAAGAATGGCAACCAGATGGGCGGGGTCTTTTCTCGCATACGCTTGAAACGGATTACGGGCAATAATATCGTGCCATTCTTCCGCTGATCGCACAAAATACTCAACAGCAAATCCAAAGTATTTCTCAGTTTCAGTTTCCAGCATCTTCTCCAGATTCTTCGCAGATCGAACTTCGCTTCGAAATATAAGATTCCCGCTCTGCAACAGCGTATGGGCCTGGATGAAGCCCAACCGCTCAGAGAGTGAGCGGAGTTCTTTCATGGGAACCATCTTGTGACCGCCAACATTGATGCTTCGGAGCAGAGCGACATAGGTGGTCAAGCAAAGAATCTCCTAAGTGAGAATATGGTTCTTTGTCATCGATGAAGAAGGCCCTGTCCAACCGCGCCCGGCTCGTCAAGAAGCTGAATGGATGTGGCGGGACCAAGATCCGGATCCGACCANNGAGCGCCCATACGACTTTCTTTTCCGGCGTTACCTCGAAGACCTGTACCGTTCCCGGCCACTCTTCCGTCTTCGGATTGCCCGCGCACCAGTTGCAAATAATAGTGTTGCCGTTCGTGAGTCTGTTCGCTGTCTGAAGATTAAAGAGCTTGAAATCCGGTATGTCTTTCTGCGTGATTTCCCACACGGTGTCGCCATGGGGGTTTACTTCACGCACGTAGCTGCTCCAATCTCCGGCGATCAGTGTGTTGCCGTTCTTGAGCCGAATGGCCGACCAAGGGGACTTGGCTTCAACTGACCACAAGACCTTTCCTTCTAAACTGTACTCAACCACTTTCCCCTCGCCCAGGTGCGGAACCAGCAACGTGCCTGCAGAAGTCATCCGAATGTGTCTGAACTGCCCATGGGTACCGGTGACCGTCGTGGGGATTGGAATTTCTCTTAGGATCTTCCCTGTTGCGGTATTAATAATCATTGCCTCCGCGGGGTTTCCATTGCGCATGATCAAGACGCTGTCCTTGCCGATCGATTGTATTGAGTGAATTTCCGTTCCGGGAGGAGCGGGGTAATCCCAGACCAATTTCTTGTCCGGACTCACCATTGCTGCACCCGACATTCTTGAAAAAATGATATTGCCGTTAGCCAAAAGGGTAGCGTCATCAAATTCCTGATTGGCCCCCGGGGCAGGATGCAAGGGAATGGAGTACGACCAGACGATCTTGCCGTCGCTCACGATGAACATGGATTGGTCCGGTTTTCTGGTGTCCCATTCGCCCGCGTAAAGGAAGGAGTGCTGAGACGCTCCTTTGCCTGGGAACTTGCCTGGTTCCCCAGCAAACGAGGGCACTATGCAGAGCATCAAGACAAAAACAAGAACATACAGAACACAATCGGGTCTTCGCATGTGCTTTCCTATGATATAAGAGTTGGGAGCAATATATTCCGCTTGGCGGAATAAAAGGATTAAGGAAAAAAGGGGGAAAAGTGCAACAGTTCTACAAGTCAATTGCTCATAGGCATTCGGGCTATGATTGCCGATTCCTTGAATAGAGCTGACAGGTGCTACTTTGCGTTATAATTCAATGCGTCAACGGGTCTGCTGCAATGATGCCGATCTTGATTCGATTCACGTTCCCTCCAAGTCTCATCAGAATGCACCATGAATGCTGTTGACTCTGCTTAAGCCGATTTACTGTCAACGAAAACCAGATAATCAGTCATCGGAGGCGTCTCTCCCATTTGCCGAAGCATTGTCGCAATCTGGCCGCGATGATATGCCGAATGGACCATGAGATGTTGTACCATCTGTCGAAGACTGTATTCCCATCGTTGCCCCTTGAAGTTTACGTAGCCGACTACCCGATCCGCAGAAGCATGTTCGAGACTCTTGAGATAGTGAATTTGTTGTTCATGGATCTCCTCCAGCTTCCTGCGCAGCGCATCCAACGTTGGAAAGTTGTTCGGGTCCGGGAACGGCACGTTGGAAAGGCTCTGCCAACGCTGCAGCCAGAGTTCTTCTGCCCAGAGAATATGGACCAACGTCTCGTGGATCGACGGGAAACTGCTGCCTATTTGTAAGGTGAGTGTCTCCGGGCGAGTCTTGCTTACCGCGTCTAGCATCTGAAGATTTGCCCATCGATCGTATTCAACCTGATCAACAAGAGTGTTCATCGACATGGAGCCCTATTGTCTGGAACTGGTGTTGGTGACCGATGGTAAATTCACTCAGGCCCGGGTTCTCACAAGAGTAGACTACGGGCTGATCCATCAAGTGAACGACCAAAGTGCTGAAGTTTTTGAGATGAGGAGGTTCTGCGCTCATTTTTAGCTTACCACTATCTTTCTATTGAATCAACAGACTGATGGCACCAATGGCAGGGAATCCGCGCAACTGCACAATATAATGCAACTGATATCCCGACTGTGGGGAATCCGGACTGCTTTGGTCGATCTTCTGCTGGCACGAAACGTGAGAGAGTAATCCTGCTAATCGACATCAGAAGGGTTACCCATGCCAGGCAAGATCAAAGCTATGATCGAGGCCATCGTGGCTGAACGGTCTCAGGGGAGCATCACACTAATCTCCACAACACGGACGAAACTGCTCCTCAAGGGAATCAATATTTCGAGCTTTACGGACACATCGCCGGACGATCCTGCCGTCATCACAAAGCTCAAAGAGATCGCCAAAGAGTTGGGCGTAACCAGCGTCTAAGCAAGAAACCATGAGGTGTACCATGAAAATCAAATCAGCCTATTCCACGCAGCAAACAGTCCGGGATGCGGTGGAAGACCTTCGCCAGCAGCTCGCCGCCACCCAACCGAGCATGATCCTGTATTTTGCTTCATCGAAATTCGCGCCGGAGCCATTAAGTGAAGCGATGCAGGGAGCATTTGCAGGTGCGACAGTCTTTGGATGCACAACGGCAGGTGAAATTGCCGCCGGGAAAATGCTCAAGAATTCGATTGTCGCCATGGCATTCACCAGGGCGGCAGTAAAGAACCTGACGCTCGCCTTGGTCGAGCAGGTCAACGTGAAGACAGGGTTGAAGGAAAGAATCGGCCAGGCATTGGATTCTCTTGCAAAGAACTCTGGAGTTCCAGTTGCTGCTCTTGATCCTCATCGGTTTGTAGGAATGATACTTATCGACGGGCTTTCGCTTGCGGAAGAAAACGTGATGGAATGCATCGGGGACCTCACCAATGTAACATTCATTGGCGGTTCCGCCGGAGATGATCTGAAGTTCTCATCAACCCATGTATTTGCAAACGGCAAGGCGTATACCAACGCAGCCCTGCTCGTTATGCTGGAGCCGGCCGTACCGTTCGGTTTTATCAAAACACAGAGCTTTAAGTCCTTGGGAAAAAAGCTTCTTGCCACCGAAGTTAATGAGGCGGCACGCACAGTTCTGCAATTCAATGGCAAGCCAGCCGCGAGCGCCTACGCGGAGGCAGTCGGGGTCCCTGTTGCGACGGCGTCGGAGCGATTCATGAAGAACCCGATCGGCCTCATGCTCGATGACGAGCCGTACGTCCGAAGTCCGCAACGCATCGATGACAGCAAGATGGTATTCTATTGTAACATCAAGAAGGGGATGGAGCTCTCAGTTCTGGAATCGACGGACATCATCAACGATACCCGTGCGGTCGTTGAGGCCAAGAAGAAGGAGATGGGAGGCATTTCGGGCATTATCAACTTCCATTGCATCCTGCGAACGCTGGATCTCGAGAGTCACGGTCTGTTGGACGCATATGGCAGACTGTTCGCCGACATCCCAACGGTTGGGTTCAGCACGTATGGGGAGGAGTATATCGGGCACATCAACCAAACTGCAACGATGTTGGTATTAGGAGAGTGACCCGTTCACTTGCGACGGTCGCCCCGGTACTGCACAAGGGNNAACCAAGGAGGATGTAGAAGATTTGCAGGTTTCTTGCCACACCTGGCGGAGAGCCTATCACGAGGATTTCCACGACCTCGAAACAGATGATGATACCTCCTGCCAACAGGCATGCACGTGTTGCATAGTGATGGCGGCGCAATGTCAAGACAGATGCGAACCATGCAGACCCTCCCACCACAAACAGAAGCGCCAGGCCCGGCAATTCAAAAGTTGGAAATGGTGACCCCTCAAGGATGGCGACTGAAGGAGTGTTGATCCCCAGAAAGAGAGCGATCCCACCAACGACTGCGGTAATGGCAAGGAAAGACGTTGCCACGACCACCACGCCGCGGATAATTCTGGTATTCATGCTTGACGTTGCTTGGTAAACATTGTGCCATATGCTTCAACGGCACGGGCAAGAGTCTCAGGTTCATCTGTTCCGATGCGAAAGCGGGACCCATTCTTCAGTTGAAGTTCTACAGCACCCATCCCCGAAACATTCCAGAGCCAATATTGTCCCGGCATCCAGCGGATTCCCCATCCGGAGTACCAGGGATTCCTCACGGCACGAGAACTTTGGATATCGCTGAGAGGGATTTCTTTCCGGATCAATCCAATCCCAAAGAAGCACTTCACGCTATTATCGCAGATTTCCACAGTGAGCGAATGAAACACAGCCAAAAGGGACGCCGGAACTGGCAACGCGGCAAGCAACGGAAGTCGGAGGCTCTCCTGACTGAGAGCAATCAGGAATAGGGCGAACATTGTCAAAAGCATACCGACGAGTATAAGCGTGCCCCTTTGAGTGTGTCTATAGTACATACAGCCTCCNNCAGCGATCAATACTCCAGCCAATCCTCCACCGCAAATCGCAACAGTCCGCAATACGCGTAGAACATCAGCAGCGGCAGAAGTTGAAATGCCAAAGTAAAGAACGGGTCCTGAATGGGAATAATGAACAACAGGCAAGGAACGCCAACCATCCCGGCAAACGCAAACAACCATCCAAACCGTTTCTCCCGACAGATCGTCACAAGCATAAAGGGTGCAAATGCCACCGCCGCAAGAATCAAGACGCTGTACCAGAAAATGAACGGAATATTCAAGGCTGCCAGCAGATAGACCGACCCCTTGGCCAAAACGATCGTCGAGACTCCACCGACGGCCTCGATCGTCAGCCAATGGTGAAGTCGGCGCACCCGCTCCTGATCTGCTTCGATCAGGGCGTCAATTGCTGCAGACTGTTGGATCAGGCTCTGCTGCATCGCGCGATACTTGTCCACATTGACCTTCGAGGTCGCAGGCTCGACCGGTGTTCCCATGCCAACAGGATCACCAATGAGAATCGCCTGAAGATCCGATTCCGTATTCTTGAGGCGGCGCTGGATCTCGCTTTTCCGAGCCTTCAACTCCTGTTGGCGCGTTACAGCCATCGTGCCCTTCCGGATCGATGGATGATGGAATCTCAAACTGAAAGAAAACAAAATTCAGAGTTCACAACTCAGAACTTGGATTTGTATTGGATGAATATACCCCCTGTGCCACGCAATGTCAATCGAGAGTTCCCAACCGTCTCGCCCACGTGTGATGGCGACGAATTCTTCCTTGGATCTTTAAGTTTACGAAACTGTAATAAAACAAAACCCGGAATCTCTTCCGGGCTTTTTCCACACACACAGTTGTTTTGTGCCTTCACGCCACGACATAACGCCCAGGTAAACATGGTGATGATTTGCTCATACAGTTCCTGCTTGCCGCTCGTATGCATCGGCTCTCCCTGAGCTATGGCAATTGCCTTGAGGTCTTCTAATGNNCAACGCGCGGGCGAACTGATCCATTCCTGTGATATGGGCAATAAAGAGATCTTCGAGGTCAACGGAGCTCCTTCTCACTTTTGCATCAAAATTCACGACCCCCTTCCCAAATCCGCCTGCCTCAGCAATCACCAGCATGGCCTCCACCAGTTCGTAGAGGTTTACGCCGAACTGATCGGTATCCCATCCGTTCTGGCTATCCCCTCTGTTGGCATCGATGCTGCCAAACAGGCCAGCGTCCACCGCACACTGGATCTCGTGTTGAAAGGTGTGGCCGGATNNGAATTCGATATTGAGCTTGAAATCCTTGTCGAGGCCGTAGTGTCTCAGGAACCCGATCGTCGCTTCAACGTCGTGATCATATTGATGCTTTGTCGGTTCCATCGGTTTTGGTTCGATGAGGAATGTGCCGGTGAAACCCTGTTTACGCGCATAGTCCCGCGCCATCGAAAGAAACCGCCCCATATGATCTTTTTCACGCTTCATGTTTGTATTCAGTAGCGATGAGTACCCTTCCCTGCCGCCCCAGAACACATAATTCTCTCCGCCCAACTCGATGGTAACATCGAGAGCACGCTTGACCTGGGCGGCTGCATGCGCGAGCACGGCAAAATCCGGATTGGTTGCCGCACCATTCATGTAACGTTTGTTCGAAAAGAGGTTTGCCGTCCCCCACAGAAGGCGTACGCCGGATTCTTTCTGCTTACTCTTAGCATACTCGACCAGGCTCTGCAGCCGCTTGTCGGACTCGGCAATAGTACCACCTTCTTCGACAAGATCGAAATCATGAAAACAATAGAAGGGCAACCCCATTTTTGTGGCGAACTCGAACGCAGCGTCCATTTTCGCCTTACCGGCGGCAATGGCATCACCGTTCGATTTCCAAGGTAACTCTCGGGTAGCCTTTCCAAAGGGATCTTCGCCTGTTCCGCAGAAGCTGTGCCAGTATGCGACAGAGAAACGGAAATACTCTTTCATCGTTTTGCCACGCACAACCCGGTTCTCGTCGTACCATCGGAAGGCCAGCGGCTTCTTTGAGTCCTTGCCTTCGTAACAGATCTTCGAGATGTGTGGAAAAAACTCCTTGGTCCCAATACTAGTCCTGATCATCGCCATCTCCTTGTTGAGGATCATTTACGCTCCCTCCCGGCTGTTCAAGAGGTTTTGCAGGCCTGCAAGCCAATGCCGGTAGAAATCACCCATGCGGGCTGAGTCGTCCGAAACGGGATCGATAGTTGCTTTGTTGTCCTGAGAACCGAAAGCATCCGAAACTGTGGCAAACATTCCCGCGCCCAAGGCGGCGCCACGAGCCGCACCCTGCGCACCGTCCGTATCATGCAATTCAATCGATGCTCCGAGGATGGTCGCAAGTGTTTGACTGAAGAGCGGACTGAGGAAGAGGTTTGACTTCCCAGCCCGCACGACAGTAACACCCACACCCAATTCGCGAAGGATATCGACACCGTAGCGGAATGAGAATGCAATCCCTTCCTGTCCCGCGCGCAAAATCTCGGCACGCCCGTGCCGGTTGAAATCCAATCCAGCCATGTGTGAGCCTACATTGGCATTGGAGAGCATTCGTTCTGCGCCATTGCCAAAGGGAAACAGTTGAAGACCGCCCGAGCCGGCCGGCGCTTTTGCGGCGAGCGCATTCATCTCAACATAGCCGAGTTCCGGCGACACGTTTCTTCGCAGCCATGAATTGAGAATGCCCGTCCCGTTGATGCACAGAAGGATGCCGAGACGGCGCGCTTGTTCCGAATTGTTCACATGCGTGAAGACATTGATCCTTGAAAGGGGATCATGCACCATGGAATCCGTCACAGCATAGACCACACCTGAGGTGCCGGCTGTTGCCGCAATTTCCCCCGGGTTCAGGACGTTAAGGGAGAACGCATTATTCGGCTGGTCGCCGGCACGATAGGCGACAGGTATTCCCGCAGGGAGTCCCAAAAGGGATGCCGCGCTTTGTGAGACCCGACCCTGCACGGAAAACGTCGGCCGCGGTTCAGGCAGGAGACTTTTGTCAATTTCAAAGAGATCGAGAAGCTCGGAACTGACCGCTCCGCGCAAATGATCCCAGAAAATTCCTTCCGACAATCCGCTTACCGTTGTGGAGATTTCTCCCGTCAGCTTCATCGCGATATAATCACCGGGCAGCATGATCTTGTGAATTCGACCATAGATTTCCGGCTCGTGCTCCCTTACCCACCGCAACTTTGAGGCAGTGAAATTGCCAGGCGAGTTCAGTAGGTGTTGCAGACAGAACTCCCTTCCGATCTTGTTGAATGCCTGCTCGCCGATGTCCACGGCTCGACTGTCGCACCATATGATGGCAGGACGCAAAACTGCTCCTGCAGCGTCAACCACAACCAGACCGTGCATCTGGTACGCGATACCAATGGCGCCTATCTGATCGCCTCGAATCCCCTTTTCACTCAGGAGTTTTCGAGTAAGGAGGATAATGTACTCCCACCATTGTTCAGGGTGTTGCTCAGCCCAGCCCGGAAAGGGGGACAGAATTTCCATCTCCTGAACGGGATGCTGCCCTGACGCCACCACCGATTTCTTCCCAACATCCCAGAGGGAGCACTTGATGGACGAACTTCCTATGTCATATCCGAGGGTGAGCATCATACCATTGTCTTCGAACCAATGACCATCGTTAAGTGCAATAAGAACTTGCTTCCTGGTAAAATTTTTTTAGTTTAGACAACAGTACCCTTGCGAATGCTCCACCCGCATGTCGCGTCGAACTCCATATAAAACAAGGAGTTCCGGGTTCAGGAGAGGGGAAAAAGAACTTGACTTTTTGAAAAATCCCCGTATCTTAATTAAAGCGATTCAATTCCTACTCAAACAAGTTCAATTTTTCCCAAAAGTCAAGAGGCTCCTTAGTTTTTCTGAAACTTTCGGACTCATGGAGTGGAGCGTTTTTTACTGTACTCTAGTATATTACCATAAGTAGAGAGAGCCTCTCCTATGGTCCACGACATCCGTGATGCCAGTTGCACAATGATAGAACTGGTGATCGCCCGTTTCAGACAAGCTCTCATGTTCTCTTCAGGCGCAACCTGCCGCGTTGCAGCGAGACCCGCTCAAATCCCGTGGTCCATAGTCTTGTGAGGAGTACCCAGGCTTGTATTTCAGGACAGGGTTCGCTCTCTGCTGAAGTCATGCAGAAGCTGGACTCAACAAAACAACAAGCAGCATACTACCCGACGGAAGACGTCAAACACAACATCAACAAGGAACGCCCATGGAAATCCTCGGAGTCATCGACTGGGTTGTTGTTGCCCTCTACTTTGTCATAATCGGCGGGATTTCCATCTGGTCGATTCGAAAGAAGAAAGATTCACCCACCGATTATTTCCTTGCGAACAGAAACCTCGGCTGGTTCGTGATTGGGGCATCCATCCTTGCTTCCAATGTTGGGTCGGAACACATTGTCGGTCTTGCAGGCACCGGCGCGAAATCGGGATTGGCCATGGGACACTACGAACTCCATTCGTGGATCGTGCTCATGCTTGGATGGGTCTTTGTCCCCTTTTACATGCGCAGCCGGGTATTCACGATGCCGGAATTTCTGGAGCGCAGATACAACGAGAAGACGCGTTGGCTGCTCTCCATCGTGCAACTGCTCAGTTACGTCATCGCCAAGGC
>PMNP01000185.1 GCA_003161755.1 Ignavibacteriota bacterium
AGGATAATGGGCTGGTCTGGGACTACGGGAGCCCCATCTCGAAAGACAATGCGACTACCTTGAGAGGGTGCGTGCAACTTTGTAAACTTCGCCATGGTGGTCATTACTCCTGGACAAGAAATTCACTCAAAAGCAGCTATTGATCGTCTTATGGATTCCGCAGTTTGCCGAAGTTCTCCGAGTGGATACTCTTTGAGGTGGAGAACGAAACGAATATTGTCGTCTGCATGCCGGGGAGTGATATGCATGTGAAAATGAAACACGGATTGGCCGGCGATGCGGCCANNCGCCTTCAAGCCGAGCGCATCAACGAGCGCTCGGGCAACGAGCTGGGTCGTGTTCATGATATCCGACAGTTCATCCCCTGGTACAGAAAGCAAATCTGTGCTGTGAGTCCGTGGAATAATCAGCGTGTGCCCGAAGTGGATGGGATGGATGTCAAGAAGAGCGATCACTCCTGGAGTCTCATAGAGGATTTCCGCAGGCTCTTCTTTGCGGATGATTCTGCAAAAAAGGCATTGCGCTGGCGGGTCGCCTGGCATTACAGACAATATCTCAATCTCCTCGATGCCTCATGGAGGCCTTAATTCAGGTGGTTCAGATGTCTATTGGATGATTTCTTGAAAAACCTATCAAAAAAATGGGCGAAAGTCAACGAACAGATCACCTGTTGATTTTTGTCCGTCATTTGGATATATTGAGTCGCTTTCTCCGGCAATGACATTATCGACCCCCAGGAGTCACTATGAAAATCCTTGTTTCAACGGCGGTACTTCTCTTGGCGCTGTCCCTGGCGCTCACTACAATCAATTGCGGATCCACGGAAGTAACCACGGCAAAGCTTGCCATCTCGCAGAAGCAATATGATAAAGCGGAAGTAAGCCTGGTTCAGGCTGTTCAAAAGAACAGCAAAGACGAAGAAGCATGGTTTCTCCTGGGGCAGGTGCGTCAGGAGCTGAAACACTATGACGAAATGAACGACGCGTACAACCACGCGCTCCAGATATCGGACGCCCACAAGGTGGAAATCAACAAAAGCAGAGTCTACTCGTGGGGTCAGTTGTATAACGCGGGAGTCGTACTGTTTAATGACGCTCGGGGATTCGGTTCGGACAAGGAAGATAGTGCGATGATCTGCTACAAGGCAGCCCTGACCAAGTTCAGCGCTGCAATGTCCCTCNNAGACATACCATGTTGCCGCTGTGACAAACGTTGCGATGAGGAATTACGACGCTGCCACTTCATTGCTTGAATCGGTGCTGAAGAAACGACCGTCGTATGCCGAAGCCGCCAGCCTCTTGGGACGCGTACACTATCCTAAAGCAACTGAGGCGTTGACTCACGGAGACAGCGTGACGGCAAAGATGGAATACACCCGTTCGGAGGAGGCGTTTCAAAAAGCATATGATGCTGAACCGGACAGTACTGATTACATCACGAGCCTTCTTGAAGCCTGTTCCCGCACCGGCGACATCGAAAAGGCAAAGACGGTTACTGCCGACGCGATTGAGAAGGATCCCGACAACAAATTCTTCCGCCTCGCAGCGGGTATTTTTGAGCTGAAGCAGGATCGTTACCCCCAGGCGATTGATCAGCTGAAGAAAGCTCTGGAAATTGATCCTGAATATTTTGACGCACGGTATAATCTTGGAGTGGCATATTTGCGATGGGGAGACGCGCTCCGGAAAGCTTCGAGTAATGCCTCAGATTCAGGACCGAAGAAAGNNTAAAACAGGACGAAACGTACATGGAGAAGTTCCATCTCGCACTTCCAGAACTTGAGAAGCTGGTGGTTCTTCATCCAAAAGACGTGGCGCTCTGGACGCAGCTTGGCCACCTCTATGCACTGCTCAACATGACGGCGCAATCGAAGACCGCATTTGATAAGGTGGATGAGTTGTCGAAATAATGCACTGAGAGTCGAAAGGGCCCCGTCCATTCGACGGGGCTTTTTTATTTTGGAGGAATTTATGAGTGAGAAACCAGCAAGTCAACAGATCAACATCGAGTTGGGCGAAAAAGAGGCGGAAGGAATTTACTCGAACCTGGCCATTATCACGCATTCACCCGCCGAATTTGTGATTGATTTTACGCGTGTTCTCCCCGGTGTGCCCAAGGCAAAAGTTCACGCTCGAATTATTATGACTCCACAGCATGCAAAACTCCTTATGCGTGCAATTGAGGAGAACATTGGCAAATTCGAGATGAAGTTTGGTGAGATTAAAATCCACGGGGAAGACCCGGCAGCCGGCTATGGATTTCAGCCCGTCACGGATGAAAAAGTCCATTGATGCATCGGTTGCTGTGGGAAGAAAGATTATGATTCCCCTCCCATACAACCTCTCCCTTGCGTGTGCGTAGCCCTATTGTGGATGCAGGCAGACAGGTTGCTCTCTGGAGAGTACTATCACCTATGACCATTCACAGGTGACCCTCTGTGTGATCCTTGCTGAGATATCGTTGTAGTTTGCAGATTTCTCTATTTTTCCACTCCTCCTCGCAATTCCCATCTCTTCGCAGTTCCGCAGGAAACGGCTAATATCCCCTACAGTAGGTGAGATTGACTTCCCAGTGATTCATGATCTACCCATGCGGTTGTGGCATCTGCTTTGAATATACTGCATCGGAAAATGAACGATGGCAGGGTAAGCGAAGCTCCACTCAGTCCAGGCAATCCATGAACACAGGAGTAAGTCAGCACAGGCCCTTTGCGATTCCAGCGGTAATCGCAGCAATGCAGTTGATCCTTCTCTGTCTTGTATCGTTCAATTGTATCAAGCAGCCCCCCCCAGCGGTTGCGCCAACTTGGGATGTCTCCCTGACATTTCCCATTAGCACCAAGGCATTCTCGCTCGAAGATTTCGTCAGGAAGGACAGCTCTTCGCTGCGCGTTGACCAATCGAACAGGTTGGTGTTTTGTATCTCCCAAAAGACTCCCTGCGCAGCCGTCGGCGATCGCATCTGCATCACTCCAGAGACCCGCGTAGGCAATGTGCAACTCGGGTCATTCATGGTGGTTTTTAAGCCTGCGACGATCAATCTTACCGTCCCCAGCCTTCCGGTCGGTCAAACCCAGCCATTCCCTTCCATGTCCATGATCGCCTCGGGAGCACAGATCGCCACAGGGATCACTGGTAGTGTGACCCTGAAGAGTGGCCTGGCAGAATTCACACTCCATAACAATCTGCCTGTTGCAATCCTCCTCCAGAAACCTGTGGAGATCGTCGATTTGACGGGTGTTCAGGTAGCTGCATTTGATTTTGGCGGCATAGCGATCTCTCCGCACCAGTCGCGGACTGTGTCCAGGGATCTTTCCGGTTCCATCATCAACGGCGATCTGACCATTGGGGATCTTGAATTCAGTACTCCCGGATCCGTAATCCCTGTTACCATGCCAAGTGATTCCTTGATTATTGCAGATTTCAAGGTGGGCAATCTCAGGGTATCCTCCGTGGAGAACATGGTAGTACCAGCGCAACGATTGATCGACAATGCCCGGTTGCCACTCAATCTAAATGATTCCACGATCATCCAATCTGCTGTTGTGAAGAGCGGAGTGCTGAGATTCCAGTTCACAAGTCATATCAATGATGGATTGCTGTTCAAGTACCGATTGGAAGAAGTGTATAGGAATGTGAGTGGTCAGCTTGTGCAATATGAAGACAGCGTATTCCTTCCCGCTCTTGGGGGAGGAGTCTGTGAGGTAGATCTTGCCGGCGACAGGTTTCTGTCGCGAACAGGAATGCCATTGAACGCCGTCGATCTCACCAGCAGTGTCATTTTCCCAACCGCCACTCCTGGATCTGTCAACCTTCACGATACCGACAAGGTGGAAGTGCAGATGCGGGCAGAAAGTCCGATAATTGCAGATAGCATTTCAGGGGTTCTTAAGCCGATGTGGATGGACTTCTCATCAACAGTTCCCTTTGTGAAGGGGGATTTCTTTTCAAAATTTAAGGCAGAATGCAACATTCCGCTGGCGACGCTGACGTGGAACACTTCATCGTCCATCGGTTTCCCGGCAGACCTCTATGTCAGGATCTCCGGGCGTCGTCCAACTGGAGAGGTTGTTACTCTCGACCTTCCTCCAGGCAGCAGGCGCATCCAGCCGGGGTTGAGCTCGGTGTCGTTTGATGGAGCGGAGGTTGGTCGATTCCTCAGCCAATTCTCAGGAGCGTTTCCGGAATCCCTTACGGTGACCGGACAAGCGCTTGTCAATCCTCCGGATTGCTACAATGCCAGTCTGGCGAATCCTGGCCGTGTGGGCAGGAACTGCGCAATCGACGGGTTCCTTGACTTCAACTTGCCCATGACAATAGGAATCACGCAGGCGACCTACAGAGACACAACCTCGTTCGGCGTTGATGATCAGAACAATCCCAGAAAGCCGGGTCAGGATGACCTTAAGAGTATCGGCAACGCAAAGTTTATCATTGATCTGGCAAACAATGTCCCCGCAAGAATGAACGTGCGCGTGCATATCCTTGATCATGAACATCGGGTTATCCTGACTCTTCCACAGAACGGACAGATGCTTTCGGTTCCTGCGGCAGCCGTGGATGCTGGGGGGCTTTCAGTCGTTCCCAGTCAATCGAGGCTGATCCTCGATTTGTCGCGCCAGGAGGCTCTGCAATATATCCCGGCAGAGTTCGTGGACTACGAAACGGAGATTGAAACATCCGCAGGGTCCACCCCGGTGGTGTTCAGAACAACAGACGCACTGAGTGTAAGGCTCTGGACCGAATGTACCTTTGGTATTAACAGGTGAGTATGAATCGCCTTCTCGTCATGGTGTGCTTCATTGCGGTTGTCGTGGCAATCCAGGCTCCGGCAGGCGAGCGCATGAGCATCCGGGGTCTTGGGATGGCGCACACGTATATTGGAATGGCCAAGGGGCTTGATGCGGTGGGGATCAACCCGGCAGATCTCGATGTGGAAGATGCAACGGTATCCTTCTCGCTCATGTCAGCAGGAGTTCATGCCGGGAGCGACTTTCTCAGCTATGGCCTCTATACTAAGTACTTTACAGGCGTTCCGTCTGCTACCGGCAATGAGGCGAAATACCTTACTGATGCAGATAAGAATGATATTCTCAACTCGTTCCCGAGGGGTGGAGGGGTGCTTGATATGGATGCAGAGGCTCGGCCGTTTGGCATCGCGCTAAAACTCGGAATCGGCTCGATGGCCGCAACTGTAACGGAGGTAGCCTCCGTTTCTCTCAGGGTTCCCTCTGATTACGTGAGGTTCCTGTTCTTCGGTAATCAACCCAATTCGATGTATGACTTTAGCCAGAGCAAGGTGCAGGCATGGTGGCTCAGGGAGTATGCCCTGACATTTGCCACGACATTGGAGCAAATTCAAGGGCTGCCTGAATTGTCACTCGGGATTGCGGTAAAACTTGTTCACGGTTACGGCTACGCAGACCTTGAGAGATTCGATTCGAAATTTGTGACAAGTAGCAACGGCATGTTGTATGGGTCGATAAACATGCGGAGCCGGACGGCGGGCATTGACCCCATCGCCGGATCCCAGAGGTCTCCCTACGCGCCGTTCCCTGCACCGGCCGGTGTAGGTTACGGCCTGGACATTGGCGCCTCTGCAAAACTGAGTCCTGGCGTGAGAGTGGGAATGAGTATTACCGATATTGGAGCAATCGTGTGGACTCGGAATATCCGCGAGGCGGTGGCGGAGACCACGCTTGTTGTTGACGATCCTCTTGACCAGGAGAAGCGCGATCAAGTCGAGCGCGCGCTTGAGGGGAAATCTGGTCCGGGTGGGAGCTTCAAGACACCCCTCCCGACGACGATACGGACCGGTGTCTCATTTGAGTTGCGGCGGGTGGAGTTCCTTGGAAAACTGATTCCGGGGGAAATGACGGTAGGATGTGACTTGAGTCAGATTGTCTTTGACGTCCCCGGTTCGTTCTCCGGAACACGATTATCCTGCGGCGCGGAGTGGCGGCCCTGGACGTTTCTCCCGCTCCGGACCGGAATCTCCATGGGTGGAAGCGACCACCAGAATTTTGCTCTTGGCCTTGGAATTCACGCGGGCTTCTTTGCCTTTGATATCGCCTCCGAGAACCTGGGGTGGCTTCTTTCTCCCGACAACTTCTCGTACGCATCCGTTTCCGCCGGGTTCACCTTCCGATTCTAAAGAATATACCTGCTTAAGTCACGGTTTCGAACAATCCTCGCCAATCTCTCGCGGACCATCGCTTGGTCAATGATGACTTTCCTGTGGGCAGTCCCATCGGGAGCAGTAAACAGGATTTCCTCAAGAAGAATTGTGAGAATTGTGTGGAGGCGCCGTGCACCGATGTTTTCAACCTGCTCATTCACTTCCGCGGCGATTCGTGCTATCTCCCTTACTGACTCCTTATCAAACTGAAGATCAAGCCCTTCGGTTGCCACCAGCGCAATGTACTGAGTAATGAGCGCATTCTGGGGAATCGTGAGGATCTTCACGAAGTCNNGGAGGGAATCGCCCCTGGAGTTCCGGGATAAGATCGGATGGTTTGGAAACATGGAACGCCCCTGAAGCAATGAAGAGCACGTGATCCGTCTTGACCATGCCATACTTGGTGTTGACGTTTGATCCTTCCACGATTGGCAAAAGATCCCGTTGGACACCCTCCCGTGACACGTCAGGACCTGCCCCCTGTCCCTTGCTGCCGGCAATCTTGTCGATCTCATCAATAAAGACGATCCCAGAGTTTTCCACTCGCTGTACTGCCTCGCGAACGGCCGCATCGTGATCGATAAGCTTTTGGGCTTCTTCATTCGTAAGGATTGTCCGCGCTTCAGCGATAGAGACCCTTCTTCTCTTCATCTTCTTCGGAAGGAGGCCGCCGAACATCTCCTGAAGGTTGACCCCCATATCATCCAGGTTCATTGGACCGATAACTTGCATAAGCGGGCCACTGTTGGACGACGGAAGATCAAGCTCCACCATCCGTTCTTCCATCTGGCCGGCACGCAGCCGATCACGGAATTTCTCTCTGGTTGATTGTTGATCCACTGTTTCACCCTGTGCCCGCAGGGGATCAGCTGAATCCTGATTTGCCTGATGGGGAGGTGGAGGGAGGAGGATGTCGAGCAGTCGTTCCTCGCTCATTGAACGCGCCTTATCCTCGACTTCTGCCCGGTGCTCCGATTTGACTATCGAGACCGCAACTTCGGTGAGGTCCCGGATAATGGACTCGACGTCCCTTCCCACATAACCGACCTCGGTGAATTTCGAGGCTTCAACCTTGATGAACGGGGCGCCTGCAAGCCGGGCAAGTCGGCGNNCATCCGTCTTTCCAACTCCCGTGGGACCGATGAGAATGATATTGTTGGGAACAATTTCTTCCCTGAGTCCGGGAGGAACGTGAAGGCGCCTCCATCTGTTCCGCAGGGCAATCGCAACAGATTTCTTTGCCGCATCCTGGCCGATGACATATTTATCCAGCTCCTGCACAATTTGCCGTGGGGTCAGTTCTGCGTTCGATGCCGGGGGATCAAGAGGTGCCATGACTTCCTTAGAGTTCTTCAATCGTGATGCTGTCATTGGTATAAATGCATATTCCCGCCGCAGTCATGAGCGATTCCTGGACAATCTCACGGGCTGAGAGATCGGAATGTTTTACAAGCATACGGGCGGCTGCCAACGCAAAGCTCCCTCCTGAACCAATGGCCACAATGCCGTCGTCGGGCTCGATAATTTCGCCTGTCCCCGCCACGACAAGAGCCTTCTCCGGATTCACGACGGCGNNTTGCCTCGATGCTTTTCGAGATAATCTTCAAACTTTCCAAAGAGCGTAAACGCATCGGCTGCAGCCCCGGCAAATCCCGCCAGGACAGAGTCGTGGTACATCTTGCGCACCTTGCGCGCGTGGTGTTTCATCACGGTTTGTCCCACGGTCACCTGACCATCAGATCCGATGACGCTTTTTCCGCGGTAGGTCAAACCAATGACAGTTGTGGACTTGATCAGGTCCGGCATGGGCGGTACTCTTGCTGAGAGTGGTCGTTAAGTGAGGCGGCGGCGGAGGCGGGCCACAGGGATCTGCATTGCCTCCCGGTATTTTGCCACCGTGCGGCGGGCAATGTTGATTCCCTTGAGGGTGAGCATCTTCACGACTTCCTGGTCGGACAACGGCTTGGCGGAATCCTCGGCCTTGAAAATCTCGGCGATCATGTCCTTCACGCTCG
>PMNP01000352.1 GCA_003161755.1 Ignavibacteriota bacterium
CTCGGCGGGCTTGCGGAGCAAGAGGGTAAATATTGTCAGTAAAAAAGCCGCGGTCTTCCCCGTGCCTGTTTGGGCGCGCCCTGTGGCATCCAGCCCCTGTAAGGTCTTCGGCATGAGTTCCGCCTGCACAGGAGTGCAGTACTGAAATTCAAGATCTGCCAGAGCGTGCATCATTTCAGACGGGAGATCCAGATCGTGAAACCGCGTCTTTCCTTCCAAAGGCGGCACGACAGAGCGTGACGGATCCCAGGGATGTTGGATCGGAGTCGGAGCCTGAACGCGTGGCCCTGATTCACGCACGGGGCGGCGTTCCTGCTGCCCGCCAGATCGCGGAGGCCTTCGGCGGTCGGCATTTCTCCTTGCACCTCCGTTTCGTGAGACGGTGTTGCTGCGCTCACCAGAATGAGGCCGTTGCGCCCGTGGTCGTCCGGGCTGGGTGGATGGCTCTTTCGTCACAACAGGGTTTGGCGTCGTTTCCCCTTCCCCCTTCCGCTTCCGGAACCACCCTTTTATGGAATCGATAATTGAGGCCAAGAGGACCTTTCGTGTTTAAGGTGTCAACTGCTCCCTGCGTGAAAATTCGCTGATGACTCCCGTCGGGCAGGAATCCTAATATACAACATGCTTTGCAAAGAATCATTCGCCAAGCCTCCGAAATGACAGGCCGGGTGATAGTGAACCACGCAACTCGGTAATGGCGGATGCCGGAAGACGGTGATTGAAGGTGTGTTCAGAAGGCGAGGAAGAGTTTAGTTATTCTTTGCGCCTTGTTCAATCCAATGGGAGAGGGTTGAAATCTCCTGCTCTGACGGCCGTGGAGGGGTCTCATCCGAGCCACCCTTCTTTTTGATCACGGGCATTTGTTTGCCAAAAGGGGGAGATGTTGTCATTTTTTTGATGATGAGGCTCTCATCCGGTTTGCCGGGAACCACCGGCTGACCGTGCTTCCCGCCAGACATCATCAGGTCATACGTGTCAAGGGATAACTCGCTGGGGTTGTAGCTGTCCTCATCGTGACAGGGCAGGCAATAATGGTCAATGATTGGGTAGACATCGTTCTTGTATGACAGATGTGCGCTCTTCTCATCACTCTGTCGGAGAGCGCCCATACAGAGCAGCATCACGACGAGCACTAGTCCCGCAACGAAGATCTTCATTGATGCATTCTCCCTGCCGTCAGGCGATTAACAATCAGAAATAGAGATGTATGAGAGCATGGATTTCGTTCCGCAAATTGGTTGCGCTGCCCCGGAGAAGCCTGTACACTGGACGCAGCTCGACACCGGGAAGCGGAAAGAACTCTACACCCGCGCTGTACCGCATGATTACTCCGGTTTTCCTGTCAATATCCGGATCATAGAAATCGTACGCCAGATTCAGGTCCACTCCCTGAATCAACGGATAGTCTGCCTCCACGTACGAGACAAGTCCTTTTGTTGTCAGGGCTGCAGTGGTTGTTTGGATCCAATCTGTTTCGCCGAACACCGCAAGGCGTGAAATACCTGCACGGCCGAATGCACCCCAGACAGTTGTCTTGGCACCGGGGGGCAGGCTTACCGGCGTCTGAGGCGAACTATTGCCAAAGACATTCGCTCCAAGCCACAGATGNNCAGTTGGAGAAGCCATGAACTCCGCTCTCCCAAGGTACGCCTTCCGATTCGTTGTCGCTGCTCCGAACCCGTCGGACGAATTATAGACGCCGCCTACAATACTCACAGATCCTGGAGAGAGGCCTGCTTCCATTCCGGTCAATTCGGGCCGACCATACTCAGGGCTGAAGCCTGTGTACGTACGGATGAACGTTGTATGATCGTCAAGCTTCGTCCCGAAGTCGGGCAGGAATTTCCCGGCCTTGACGAAACCCTCTGAGGGGAGGATCTTCGCCAGGGCAAATGCCTCAAAGCCAGTATACAGCCCTTTGTTGAGATAAAAGGAAATTTTCTTCGTGACTTTGAAGTTCACATAAAGGTCCCCCTGCATCTGCCAAAAACCCTCGGCAGTGTTGGNNCCTGTACTGCTCGGAAAAGTAGAGCATTGAAAAATCAGCGCCTACGCCGAGGGTACCTCCCAGCAAGTTGGTCAAGTCTTCGAGGCTCTGGTCTTTCGACCAATCGGGAACGGGAAGTTGTTCTCTTCCATACTGCACACCAAGAGTTTGGCGCAGCGCCCCACCTGTGGGGTCTTCGTGGCATGACTGACACTTGTAGCCTGTGACAGCCGAGAATCGTGGGAGGGCGTTAGCGAATGGCGATGAGAGGAGTAACAACATTGCAATTCCAAGGTGTGTTTTCATACTGGTCTCTTCCTCGTGACACCTCTCGGCACCCCAAACCTGTGTCGCAGAGTTTGGGGCGCCGGTTTACCCCCTGGTGCATATCCAAGGGTCGATTGGTCTTGTTGGGAAATCAAGGTTGGGGTCAGGCCGCCTGCCGCACGAAACCCTCACGACGGGCATATCCTTCGAGCCGAGAAGCCATCATCTTCCGAGCCCGGTGAATGCGTGAACGTACGGTTCCCAGCGGCGCTCGAGTCATCTCGGCGATCTCCTCGTAACTGTATCCTTCGATGTCGCTGAGAATCAGAACGGTTTGATACTCAGGCGGGAGATCCGATAACGCCGATGAGACCTCATCACCTAACAACAGTCGGTCCAGCTCCCGTTCCTGAAGGTTCGAAGCAACCGCATGAACTTCGCGGACTTCCGCACCGTCGACCTCCGACGATCNNATGAGCTTGTCACGCCGCCGGTCGTTGATGAAGCAATGCTTGCATATTTGAAACAACCAGGCACGGCAATTTGTCCCCGTCTGGTAAGAGTCAAATTTGCGTAACGCCTTGATCATAGTATCCTGTGCAAGATCTGCGGCCCGTTGCTGATCTTTGCAGAGCGATGCGGCAAATTCCCGAACGGCTTGGATGTGGGGAAGTGCTTCCTCCAGGAATCCCGAATGCGTGTCCATTGTCGTCTCCTCTTGAACATGAGTATTGACTCTTCCTGTGTCTCTCATGTCAAGCACTATGCCACATCAGAACGACCCTAAAGGAGCGGGATTTGCGCAATTGTAAACGATCGTGAGGCACTGATTCCTCATGAGGTTCTATGATTACGAGGAGAATGTGGGGCGGATTGTCGACACTGTTGGTGATTGAAAGTGTCCCTGTATCTTGCGTATATTCAAAGGAACCCATCCGGGGGTCTCATGCTNNGAGCTGGACGCCCTTGACTCGTTTTCATCGGGTCAGATCGCCTGTCGGGGCGAATTGGGACTTCTGATGGAAGCAGCCCGCACTTCGGGCCAACAGGCTCTTTTTGAAAAGCTCTGTTTCAATGCAAAGATTGCTTCCCGGACATTTCGCATGATGCAACGCATCGGGAAGGATGGCCTCGGTTACGACAACCTTGAACGCGAGTTCCTCGCATCAGTCGCAGCGTGTGCAGAGAAGATGCGATCGCTGAACGCAGCTATCCCTGAAGCCGATCGCCAGAGTTTTGAACAAGGGTATCTCACGAAGTCTTCGAAAGCCCTGGGACATTTCCTGGAGCTTTGCCGCGACCTCAGTTGGTACAAGAACTGGCGGATTGATCACCATGGAACACCATGACCTCTGCTGCGCATGACGGATCCCGGCTTTGCCGGACCTCACTGTTCGTGTTGATCATCTCGGGGATCATCTGGCTTGGCGCAGTTAACGCACGGGCATTCATTGCCGATGATATCCTGATACGGGGGACCGTAGAGATCAATCAATCGCTTTCGCCCGATACGGTGCGCGAGGCCTTCAGGCTCATTGCTGTTTCCTCCATCGTGATTATCGCAAGTTACCTGGTAACGCTCGCTGCCAGCGTGGTATATCTCACCACGTCACCCTTACGAATGAAGGAGCATGGGTGGCTGCTGATGTCGGCCATCCTGTTCTATCTCTTCGTGCCCGTGGAAATTTATACCATGACCCTGGACTGGAAAATGATTTCTCTGGAGTTCTTCTCTGCCATCGATACCACGGTGTTTTACGAACTATTCGTTGCAAGGGTGAAGGCGTTGGCAGGAGTGCCGATAATCGCCGGCCTGTGCTACTACACTATTATCGCTCTCGCCGTTTTTCAACCGCTGAAAAGAGGTTTTGCGTCCGCCCATGAAACATGAGGAATTGATTCAGGAGCTTCACGATGTTGCTTCCCAACTCGGCGTGACGATTCGATATGAACGGGGGGATTTCGAGGGGGGGTATTGTGTGTTGAAGGATCAACGGCTTCTTCTCATCAATCGCCGATTGATGCCGTTGCGGAAGGCGTCAATCCTCGCCGTCGCGATGCACGAGATCGGGCTTGATACCCTGTATCTCAAGCCCGTGGTACGGGCATTCATCGAAGACGAGGTTGCAAAAGCGGCACGCGCCCGGGCATAATGCCAGTGCGGCGCAATGAACCCCAACATGGAANNGACAACACGCTTGTGGACTTCATGGCGATGAAGCGACAGGCGATTGAGGCGGCCGTCCAGTCGATGATTGATGCCGGACTTGCGCTGACCCCCGAAGACGTCCGAAACCGCATCAATGCGATTTATCAGGAGCGGGGCATCGAGTTTCAAAACGTATTTGATCAGCTCTTGTACGATCTCTTTCAAAAGGTCGACTACAAGATCCTCTCCTCGGGCATAGTGGCGTATCGACGTGCCCGTGAAGCAGCGCTTGTTCCCTATCCCCACGTTAATATGACGCTTGTGGGCCTCTTGAAGCGCGGGATGAAACTTGCGGTCGTTTCCGATGCGCCAGCCCACGAGGCATGGCTGCGTTTGTGCTCATTGAATTTTCAACAGATGTTTGACTGCGTGGTCACCTTCGGTGATACGGGAGAACGAAAACCAAGCCCTGCCCCATTTCGCAAAGCACTGGAGCAGCTGGGAGTACAGCCTTCGGAGGCAATCATGGTGGGTGACTGGCCCGAACGCGATGTTGTCGGAGCGGCGCAACTCGGCATCAGGACGGCGTTTGCCCGGTATGGCGACACGTTTGGAACACGGGATTCCGATGCAGATTACGACCTTGCCGACATCTCGGAGCTCCTGCCGATTGTTGACCAATTGAATGCGACGATTTGAAAACGCCATTGCAAAGGCAGACCTGATGATTAAGGGTATTGGAGTTGATATCATAGAGATTGAGAGGATCAAGGCCAGCATGGAGAAAGACGGCGGACGGTTTACTGCCAAGGTCTTTACCGACGCTGAGATTGCGTACTGCTCATCCAAACAAAATGCGGCGCAACATTATGCCGCCCGGTTTGCCGCAAAGGAAGCGGTCAGCAAGGCCTTGTCGACAGGCTGGTCGGGGGCATTCCGGTGGAAGGATGTTGAGATTACCAATGATGCTTCCGGTCGCCCAAAGGTCACACTCTCCGGCGCATTGGGTATAAACCTGAAAGGTTCAGCCGTGATGGTATCGTTGTCTCATTCCGAGACTCATGTTGTCGCAATGGCAGTCATCGAGGATCAATCGTCGTGAGGGTTACTCTTTACTGGAAACTGTTGCTGGGTTTTGGGATCGTCATCGCGCTCCTTGCGGCTGCCGACGCATATGTGTTGTACCAACTCATCGGCGTATCGCTGATGACAAAGTCGACCGTAAACGGCGACGTGCGGTCGGTTGATCTCTCGAAGCAGCTTCGGACATCGCTTTATGACGAGGAGCGCGAAGCCCAAAAGTTGCTTGTCACGGGTGACACGGCATACCTGCACCTGTTCATTGACCAGCAGGAAGTGGTGGAGTCAATCCTCGATACGCTGGCGCATATCTCCTCGGATGAATCCGTCTATGCACTAGTGAGCACCACGGAGCAACGGCATTCGTGGTATGCCTCGGCCATCATCGAGGCCCGAATCAGCAGACTCGCACCGGAGGATTTGACCCAACGTCAGGAAGTCATGATGGACACGCTCGATGCCATCTACCAGGACATCGAGAGCCTTATTCGACAGAAACAGGAAGTCGTCGCGGCGTCTGTGGAAGATGCCGAGTCGTCCGCCCGGCTATCTGCCGAGGTCGCGCTGCTCCTGACCATCGGCGCAATCCTCATGGCGGTTGCGATTGCTTTCGGGCTCACCCGCACCATTACAAAACCGCTTCAGGAGCTGATGCGTGCGACCGATGAAGTCGCAAACGGAACGTTCAAGCGCGTGCGCCTGGCCACCCATGGGGAAATGGGGCGCCTTGCCTCGGCCTTCAATAGCATGGGCGAACGTCTCCGCAAGGCCAACGAAGCAAGAGCAGAACTGATGCACCATATCTCGCATGAGATCCGGATGCCGCTGCAAACGATGCATTCGGCGTACTACCTGCTGACCCACGACCAGACCGATCGCGTGACGGAGAAACAGCAGAAGCTTCTTGACATGATGCGCGACAACATNNAAAGATCGAGGCGGGGATGATGGAGTATGAAATCCTCCCTGTCGACTTAAACGCAGTCCTGCGGCCCATCGTCGAAGAAGCCACCGTCAATTCGGCGCGGAAGGAAATTTCGCTGGTGTACGACGCGGCAGCAGTACCTCAGGCGCTTGCGAATCCCGACCGCTGCATGCAGGTGTTTTCCAATCTTCTCAGCAATGCGGTCAAGTACACGAACCCGGGAGGCACGATTCGTGTCAATCTCGCGCCGTCCAACTATGGCGTCCGGGTTGCCGTGACCGATTCGGGGGTGGGCATCGCCCCAGAGGAACTCCCCCACGTCTTTAAGAAATTCTACAGGGCGCGAACGGCNNGCGTTGGTCCGCGCCCTCATGGAAGCAATGCGCGGTAAGATCAATGTTCGCAGCACCCTCGGAAAAGGATCCACGTTCTACGTCGAGTTCAGGAAGGCACAATGATCAGACTTGCGTCTGCGCGGTCGAAGGTGACAGTCGTCCTTCTCTCGCTCGTTCTTGCCGGATGCAGCAGTCACGAAGCGTCCAGAAATTCCGACGAAGTTGCGGCACACCATATGATCATCGGTGACAGCCTTGAACAGGCGGGGAGCCTTCAGGAAGCTACAGAAGAGTTTACGATCGTTGCACAGCTTTACCAGGAAACCGATGTGTACCGCGATGCAGTACGAAGGACAGTGATGCTGCTCCTCAATCCGGCGAATCCGGTTGCGTCGGATTCGTCGGCCTTTCGGTGGCTCTCCCTCTATCTGATGCTTCCCGCCCCGGAGAATCATGGGGATTGGGACCTCGTGGCGGCATTGTTTCACCGCGTCGGTCTCCTTCAAACGCAGGCGGTCCGACTGCAATCTGTTGCCGACAGCCTCTCGCAATTCATCCGCAAACAGTCCGTCTCATCGCAAAACCAGATGCAACACCTCCAGGAGATTGAAAACGAACTGGCAGTGACCCGCAAGGAGCTCGACCGGCTAAAAGCCATCGATGTCCGGCTTTCGGGCAGCCGCCGAACCAATTAGAAGGCTCACTGCGTCGTTTTCCCTTTCCCCATGGCTGCGACGCTCCACTCAACTCCGCCATCTGCCTATCATGGACGCCGTTCAATCCCCCACAGGTTTCATCGTGTCCAGGTTTCTGTTCTTCCCAGAAGAGGGATCAGCACATATCCGCGCAGTTCCATTGTATGTTCATCCACCAGCGTCATCTTGGCGCTGTAATCGTTCCCGCTTTTCGGATCGTATATTTTCCCACCCTTCCAGAGATTGTCTCCGTCATAGGCAAATCCCCTGAGGATCTCAAGACCGAGCAAGGGTCGAGCCTGCAGTTTTGGGTCGGGGTTCTTTTCATCCACTTTCGGTTTCCCGTCCTTGTCCGGTTCCTTCAGCCACACGATTTTGCCGCAAAACTCTTCCCCGCATTTGTAAATCTCGATTTTCGAAGTCCCCTCCGCCGTCAACCATTGACCGATAATTCCACTTGCCGTGGAATCTTCCTGTGCCTGGACCTTTGCGGTGAACGCCACCACCATAATGGCAAAGAGGAGTACCGCACGACCGTTGACATTCTGCATGGGAAACCCTGTCATTGTGAGATGTGACGATGTTTGCGCAAGTGCTGTCAAAACGTCCAGATGCACGCAAGTCCGCTCCCCTGGGGAACGATTCGCAATGTCGAGTCCTCTTCCCTACTCCCTTCAAACCAGGAGACCACCGAAGATGACACGCACGTTGCCGTGGCTGCGCCGAACACGACGTCGGAAAGCCAGTGGTCCTGGGTATACATCCTGGACACGGCAGTTCCTCCCGCCAGAAGATAGAGAACTGCAGTGGCCCACGGATTGTGAATTCGCCGTGCGAGAACGGTGGAAAGAGAAAACGCAACAATGCTGTGCCCAGAGGGAAACGAAAGATAACCGTCATCGGCAAATGTCAATGGTTTGAATCTGTGGTTGCCAAGATTCATGTAAGGCCTGGCCCTTCCAGCAATCACCTTTGTTATTGTCGAGACCGTTCCTGAGACGACCAGTGACGTGCCAATCAAAAGGGATGTTTCCCTTACCCATTGCTGCCGGAAAACCAGGCCAGCCGTGTACGCGGCACCGGTGGCCAGGACCACCACGGCCCCGTCACCCCAAACAACAGCAGCATTTGCCAGATGATCGTTTGACCGGGTCTCATTGCGATGCATCAATGAGTACACCTTCTCATCGAGCAATGAGGCGCCACCGGTTCCGGCAACAACCATGCCGGCCCGCGACCAGTCACGGCCGTCCCACCGGAGAGGTGAGGACAGAACATGGGCCGTGCCTCGCACGAGGATGAGAGCATCATCGCCAATGATTTTGCAAGGCGTTCGGGTGGAATCACCATCCTGGGCAATCGCCATCACGCGCAGGCACAACATCACCATGACCAGACCGGGAATGCAGCGTATGGAAGTGGGTTCCTTTGTTCGAGGCATTTCCTAAAGTATAGGGAATAGATCGACAAAAACAAACCAGCCGCTGGCGCGAGAACGGCATAATTGATATCTTTGGCGATGGCCCTCCGCAGCAAGAAATCCTCCGCTCCCCCAGAAACGAATGAAGACGGATCTCACGTCGCCTTCGATGATGNNCAGGTGACCATGTGCAATGCGGTGATGGAAACATTGCAAGGAAACAAATCGATCATTATCGAAGCGCCAACAGGTGTCGGGAAGACACTTGCGTACCTGATTCCTGCCGTCATCGAGTCAATCCGGAGCGGTCGGAAGGCGATCATCTCCACCCATACGAAGAATCTGCAGGACCAGTTGTTCCAAAAGGACATCCCGCTCGTTCGTGAACTTCTGGATGTTCCGTTTTCCTGCATACTCTTGAAGGGACGCCGCAATTATCTTTGCACCACCCGTCTTCACCACGCGCTGAGCTCTGCAACATCTCTTTTCACTTCCGCGGAGCAGACTGAACTTGAGTCGATCCGGCTATGGGCGGAGAACGCCACAGATGGAGATATTGAGAGCCTCGGGTTCACCCCCTCATCACTCGTGTGGAACATGATATCTTCGGAACCGGGCCTGTGCAATCCTCATTCCTGCCAGTCAGGCTGCTTCTATCAGAGACTTTGGGAACATGCGCGCACGGCCAACGTTGTCGTCATGAATCATTCCCTGTTCTTTACGATGCTTGCACGACAAGAGAAGGATGATCGACTGATCTTTGGAAACGATTTCGTTGTGTTCGACGAGGCACACACGATCGAAAACGTTGCCTCTGCATGCCTGGGCGTTCGTTGTTCACGCAATCACCTTCTCGGCCTTGTACAAAGAGTGCATAATCCAAAAACACGCAAAGGGCTGGCGGGGAGACGGACAAGTGCGCTGAAGGATCTTTGCCTGTCATCGGCACAACGGATTCGCACGTTCTATGAAGACCTTCTCCGTGCCGCGTCATCCGCTTCCCCCGTGACGGCGGGAAAGGAGTTGCGCATCCGGACCGCTCATCTTGTTCCCGACACCCTGAACCCGGCACTTGAGCGCCTTCATGCAGAACTCGACAACGCTGCTGCCTCAGGTACCACGCCATTCGAGCAGGAGCTGAAAGCCATCGCGGCGAACCTCGAAACGACTGGCGCTTCGGTGGCCCAGTTCCTGACACAGTCCACATCATCTTCGGCATATTGGATCGAGACTGGGAGGGGTCCGGATCCTGATGTGACACTTTGCATTTCCCCATTCGATGTGAGCGGCCTGCTTGGTCCGCGGTTGTTTGCCGGGAGCACTTCTGTTGTCCTCACGAGTGCAACGCTCTCCGTCAACGAAAGCGCGGCATTTTTTCAACAGCGTTTGGGGGCACAGGATCTTCCCTTCCTCAAGCTGGACTCTCCGTTTCAACACTCTCGTCAGATGCGGCTTTGCCTTGCGGCAGAAATGCCTGGNNGCTGACCCTGATTCCGCCGCCTATGCGCCTGCTCTCAACAGAGGGATCCTTCATGCGATCACAAGAACACAGGGGCGAGCCCTCGTGCTGTTTACGAACGCAAAGGTGATGCGAGAAGCGGCTCTTGCATTGGGCGATGAATTGAGGACGCAGGGGATTCAATTGCTGGTTCAGGGCACCAATCAAACGAGGCATGGCTTGCTGATGGAGTTCAAGAAGGACATTCACTCCGTGTTGTTTGGCCTTGATAGTTTCTGGTCTGGAGTTGACGTTCCCGGAGAAGCGCTCGAGCATGTCATTGTCACGAAACTCCCTTTTGCTGTTCCCAACCATCCTTTGATTGAGGCGAAGCTTGAAGCAATTACCATGAATGGTGGAAATGCCTTCACCGACTTTACCCTTCCTGAAGCTGTTTTGAAATTCCGTCAGGGAGTGGGGCGATTGATTCGATCTACATCTGATCGGGGACTTGTGACAGTTCTCGATCCCCGGATTGTGCGGAAATCGTACGGACGCATCTTTGTGCAATCGTTGCCGCAATGTCCGGTAGAGATCCAGACACCCGAAGGTGAGGTGCGCGACTTGGAAGAGCCGTTCTTCTAACCACTTCAACAACAACAACTTAACCTTAGCGAAACAAGATAGCCGTCTTTTGTTCAAGGGGATGTTGAAAAAAAGGCTAAAACATAAAGAAAACCCTTGAATTTCTTGGGAATTCTCTTATCTTCCTCAGCGAACCTTGTTCACAAGATCTGGGTATCATGTCCGCTCACAATCTTTGGAGGACCAATGGGTAAGGCTATGTCCAAGTCGGCCATTGTCGCGCACTTCGCGAAGAAATTTGATATGAAGAAGAAGGCGGCCGCGACGGTGTTTGAAGAGCTCGCAAAGCTTGCGTACAAAGAGGCGAAGAATTCGTTCACGATTCCTGGGATTGGCAAGCTCGTGTTGGTGAACCGCAAGGCACGGACTGGGCGAAACCCCAAGACTGGTGAGACGATTCAGATCCCGGCAAAGACCGTTGTGAAATTCCGTGTTGCGAAAGCCTGCAAGGAAGCGGTGTTGCCGAAGAAACCTTTGAAGTCCCTCCCTGTACCACCGGTGGTATAGCCGCACGCTGTTGGAATAATTTATTGACGACGGTCCTGCGAAATGCGGGACCGTCGCTGTGTTGGGACCCGCCTTCAGGATTGAATGTCACAGGGTGGTTTCGTACATTGAAACGCCATGATGCATCCGATCCGAACCATCCGACGTTTTGTCCGCGAGCTCGGGCCTGTGGAGCAGGCACAGGTGGTTGCGTCGACCGCAGTGGTTGTTTCCATGGTCACCATTGTCAGCGCCATGGCTGCGACCGGCCACACGCCCCGACTGATGGATTTCATCAGAGTCCTCACGATTGGGCTGTTTGGTTTCATCACCGTATATTTCTCCCTTCGGTACGGCCGCCAGCTCGACGCTCAGAGACGCCACCTTCTTGCGGTCAACACCATCGCCGACGCGCTCAACCGGGTCGACGATTTCTCTGCCATTCTAAATTCCGCCCTCAACAGTGTTGCCGATGTGCTCAATGCAGCGCATTGCTGGGTCTATCTTCAAGAGGCGGCCCAGCCTGTTCTGAAGTGTTCCCGGGGAAATGCCGGCGACTTTCTTCAACTGCAGGGAATTGCCGCGGAGTCATTTCCGCTCTGGGCACGCGAACCCAGAGCATACCACGAACAGTCCGACGAACTTCACGGGCTCATTTCTCCGGCATTGAAGGAACTCAACATACAGTTTCTTGCATCAATCCCCTTGACGGTTCAGGATTCCACCGTTGGCGCGATCATCGTGGCAAGTTTACAAAGCGACCCGCATGGTTTGGCACAGGTCGATTTGATGATGGCCTTCAGCAATCAAATCAGCGCCGCGCTGAACAATGCCACCCTCTTCGAATGGCTGAAGCGATCGCAAAGCCAGTACGCCGATTTGTTCGAGAACGCTCCTGATATGTATTTCAGTGTCGGCCCGGATCGCATCATTCTCGCCTGCAACGCCAGCAGCGCAAAGGCCCTCGGCATCCCCAGCCACGACCTTGTGGGGAAACCGTGCGAAGACTGCTTCGCGGAAGATCGCCGGGGCGCAGTGCGCGATCTTCTTGATCGCATGCTCACACGCGGCGAGCCGCTTCTTGACGTCGAAGAGGTCATGGTCGATAGTAACGGCAGACGTTTTTCGGTCCATCTCAATTCATCCCTGTATCTGGATGAAATGGGGCATACCGTCAACGCACGCATTCTTGTTCGCGACATCACGCAACGGAAGAAGATGGAGCAGGCCCTTCTTCACGCGCAAAAGATCGACAGCATTGGAAACCTCGCAGGCGGGATTGCGCATGATTTCAACAACATTCTTGCCGCAATCCTTGGTTCGGCAACGGTCATGCGCCGCCATATGACGACCAAGTCGAAACTCTATAAGTACGTCGATATCATCGACTCCTCTTCACGACGGGGATCCTCCCTGACCAGGCAGCTTCTGACGTTCGCGCGAAAAACAGAACGGCAAGACAATATCCTTGATATGAACGAGTTGATTCAGGGGACTCTGCTCCTGTTCCAACG
>PMNP01000059.1 GCA_003161755.1 Ignavibacteriota bacterium
CCGCCAGCCGCCAAAAAATATGGCGGCTGCAATAAGCGGCGGACAATCCGCCTAACCGCCAATCCGCCAAACCGCCAAAAAGAATGGCGGTTACTAAGCATGGCGGATAACATGTAAGAATGGCGGTCAGGAAGATGGCGGTCAACCGTCAACACAGATTGACGGTTTCGAAAGCCGGCGGACAGGCCTCTTGATTCGGCTAATTGCAGACGGGTCAGGAGACCCGTCCTACATCTGTGGATTGTTCACCCTTCCCTTCAACAGCGGCAAGCGCAGCACGATCCAACTTCTCCGGACGGTCGAGATCCTCAGGAATTGCTGGCTGATCTCCTACCTTTGCAGATGACCGGGCAAGGAATGTGTACAGCACCGGTACCAGCACCAACGCCAAGAACGTGGAAAAGAGCATCCCCCCAACCACCGCAAGTCCAAGTGGTCGCCTCGATTCCGCTCCTGCACCAAACCCGATGGCAATGGGAAGAACACCGAATATGGTGGCAAATGATGTCATCAAGATGGGTCGAAGACGGATCGTCGCCGCTTCAATGACGGCCTCCACTGCGCTTTGACCCCGCGCACGCAACTGGTTCGCAAATTCCACAATCAGGATCGAGTTCTTCGTTACAAGACCGATTAGCATGATCAGCCCAATCTGCGAATAAATGTTCAGACTTTGACCAAAGAGCCACAGTGTGACAAGAGCCCCGAACACCGCCAGGGGAACGGCCAACAATATTGTGAGCGGATGAAGAAAGCTCTCAAACTGTGCGGCGAGAACGAGAAAAATAAATATAACGGCCAGAAGGAACATCAGATACAAGCTGGAGCTTGACGATTTAAACTCCAGCGACTGTCCTGCATATTCGTGTTTGATCCCTGCCGGTAGCTTGGCCGCAACAATACGATCAAGATCGTCCAACGCCTGTCCAAGACTCACTCCCGGAGCAAGGTTTGCCGTAATCGTTGCCGAGCGAACGCGATTGTAGTGATTGAGCTCTTTCGGCGCCAGTGACTCCTCAACCCTCAGGACGTTCGCAAGCTGCACGAGCTTCCCTGATCCTCGCACATAAATTTCACGGATGGCATCCGGCGTGGATCGCTCAGACGATTTCATTTGGACGATGACATCATATTGCTTTGTCCCTCGTTTGAAATTCNNCTGAGGTTTGTTTAACCGAAGATCCGAATCCAGATTCAGCATATACCCGAGCTTCGTCCCCTCAGCCATCACCGTCCCAACCGCCTGGTTCAGCTGTTGATAATCGTCTCCCTGCAACACATACTCAACGGGGCTCGAACTTACCGCTCCACCAAGGCTGGGGGGATTGATCAGAAACGCAAGCACACCGGGAACACCGAGCAGTTGCGGAAACATCTGCTGCACGATTTGCTGTTGCGATCGCGTGCGTTCGTTGGGCGGGGCGAGCCGGAGAAACATGAACCCGTTCGTGACACTTCCCGGACCATTGAACCCCAGGCCAATCGCCGTAAACAATGCCCTCCGCTCAGGAATTGTCAAGAGCTTACTCTCGACTTCACGCATATAGCGATCGGTGTAGTCGAGCGTTGCCCCTTCGGGCGCAATGACAACACCAAAGCCGAGACCACGGTCCTCTATTGGTACCAACTCGCTTGGCAGGAGCCGGAAGACGATTCCGCTCGCAACGATAACGAGCACCCCGGCAATGACCATAAGTACCCGGTGGCGGAGCGCAACGCGTAATGTTCGATTATATGTCTGGTTCAGAGCGTCAAAGAATGCATCGAATGACCGGGTAGCCCATCCCGTTCCAGTACCGTGGAGAGGACGAAGAATCTTTGAGCAGAGCATTGGCGTGAGCGTCAGCGCAACAAATCCGGAAATAAGGACGGCGACCGCCAGAGTGATTCCAAACTCATTAAAAAGACGACCGACCGAGCCGGTTAGGAACGCCAGCGGAATAAATACTGCCACCAATGTCACGGTTGTGGCGACGATGGCAAACCCTATTTCCTGACTTCCGTCGAGAGCCGCTTGCAGCCGCCCCTTCCCCATTTCCATATGTCGATAAATATTCTCGAGGACGACAATGGCGTCGTCAACGACAAGTCCTATAGCGAGAACGAGCGCAAGAAGAGTGAGGATATTCAGTGTGAAGCCGGCAAAGTACGCCGCAGCCAATGCGCCGATGATGGAGATGGGAATGGCTACCGTAGGAACGGTCGTTGCACGGAGACTTTTCAGGAATGCAAGTACGACGAGCACGACAAGGCACAATGCAATGATGAGCGATACACGTACCTCGCCGATGGAGTCGTTAATGAATGTTGAGGAATCGTATGCAACGTCCAATTCCATTCCCGCGGGCAGGAGACCTGCAAGATCCTTCAGTGCGCCTCGCACTTCGGCCGCCACGTCGACCGTACTCGCCTTCGACTGCTTGACGATGCCGAGCCCGACGGCAGATTCTCCATTGTATCGCGCAATCGTTCGCTCGTCAGCGGCGCCAACGGTCACATTTGCCACATCACGAAGGCGGACAAGATTCCCATCCTGATCCGCAACGATGATTGCCCCGAACCCTTCAGGAGTGTCAAGTTCACCGTGTGTCTGAACGGAGAACTCTCTCTCGGTCCCTTCCACGCGGCCGGCCGGGATATCGGCGTTTTCCCGTCGAATCGCAGCCTCCACATCCTGCGTCGTCAGATTCCGATTCGCCAAACGCAAAGGATCGAGCCAGACGCGCATTGCATATCGCCGTTCACCTCCAAAAATGACCGCACCAACGCCAGGAAGCCGCTGAATTCTCTCTTTAAGAATTCGATCGGCAATATCCGTCAGTTCCAGCCCATTGTGTTGCTTGCTCGAGAGCGCGAGCCAGACAATCGGCTGGGCATTTGCGTCCACTTTTGACACGACCGGATCATCAATTTCGCGCGGAAGGTTGCTGCGCACACGCGACACACGGTCGCGCACATCGTTGGCCGCTTCATCGACATTTCTGTTGAGTTCGAATTCAATGGTGATCACCGAACCCTGTTCGCGGCTCGACGAACTCAGGGTTTTCACCCCCTCGAGCGTGGCGAACTGTTCCTCCAGCACATTCGTGATCTCTGTTTCAACGACACGCGGACTTGCACCGCGATACGTCGTGACAACGGAAATAATGGGAGGATCAATATCAGGATATTCGCGAACAGGCAGGCGCGTGAAGGCGATGATTCCAAAAAGAAGAATTGTAAAGCTCAACACCGTTGCAAATACAGGCCGGCGAATGGATACAGTGCTCAGTTTCATGCGAAAGCGCCCTCTCCCCTTTTCATCGTCAGTTCAATGCATTGCCGCCGGCTTGAGGGCCGCCGGTACTGATCGGCAGGACCTTTCCTCCATCGAACAGTTTCTGATGGCCGGCCGTCACCACAATCATCTCGGGGTTCAATCCATTCACCACCTCAACGATGTCGGGCATGCGGGTCCCGAGGGTAAGAGACACTCGCACGACGGTGCTATCGGGTTTCACAACAAACACAAATGTCTGATTTCCACTGCCGAATACCGCCTCATTCGGGATCGTCAATGCCTCGGGACGAACGCCAAGAACGGCCGAGACATCAGCCGACATGCCCGGTCGATACTGGCGTCCGACATTTTGCACGGTTGCCATCACCCCGGCGCTGCGAGTCACCGGATCGATCACGGGATCGATGGCAACAATTTCGCCAATCAGAGGCTTTCCGGCAAACGCTGTAGTCGAGACCGCGACTTCTCCACCCTGGCTCATATGTGCGAGGAAGCGTTCGGGAGCTGAGAAACTGACGCGAATTTGATCAATATTCGCGAGATCGGTGATTGCCTGCCCCTGGCGCAGGAACGTCCCAACACTTATGTGCCGGGCCCCGATGATTCCATCGAAGGGTGCAACGATCCGTGTCTTGCTGAATCGCGCCCTTGCGAGCGCCAAATTCGCCTCGGCGACTTTGAGTGCGGCTGCGGCATCATCCAAGTCTTGTGGTGCACCTGCTCCCTGNNCCGACTTCACGCGATCATAGGTAGATTTGCTTTGTGCCCGCAACGCCTCCGTTCGAGACACTTCCGCCGAAAGCTGGGAATCATCCAGAAGTGCGATGATGTCCCCCTTCTTGATAAATCCCCCCTCCCGAAATGGAAGCGCCGTGACAGTTGCGTCAATCTCCCCCACAACGGTTATTGCTTCAATCGCTTCGATCGTCCCCACGGCCTCGAACTTGTCTTCCACCTTTTGACGAATCACATGCGCCACTTCCACCGGCATGGGAGGCATGGAAAACCCGGCACGGCCACCCGCTCCTCCACAACCGCTTAGTGAGACGACAAAGGCGGCGCAGAGTGATGCGGCACAACAAACACTGCGGACAACAGTTGATAGCATGGCACTCACCTCTCCATCATCAATTATTCCGTGGCACTCTTTCCCGCATACGCTCCTGATGTAAGTTGCCTCAGAAGTGCCGCGGCCTTTGCACTTCTGACGAGAGCCTGAGAGTAACGCTGTTGCGCTGCGGCAAAATCAGCGCCCAACCGAACGAGCTCGAATGCGGTGGTCCTGCCATTCTGGAATTCGATCTGGCCAATCCTCACCTGGTCCTGGGCGGCCGATACACCCTCGCGGGCGGCTTTCAGCCGGTGCTGGCCATGAAACAGATCCCGATAGCCTGCCCGCACCTGTTCTTCAAGCACCCGCGTCTGCTCGATGTATTGCTGCTCTGCAATGCTTACTTCAGCCTCTAATCTCTCCTTTTCCCCCATACCACTTCGCAAGCCAATCGGGATATTCACCTCAACACCAATCGTCCACGTCGGGAAATCCCGCTTCAACGCCTGGCGCCACGCATCTCTCATCCCTCCGCTCACCGTTGTCCGCAAAGTGTCTCCCAAGAAAATAATGTCCTGAGGAGTCCCCGAGAGGCCGTTGCCACCGATGGATCCAATGAGGCTGACAGACGGAAGAGCTTCCCAGAATGCGGCATCGGAAAGTGAACGTCGCGCTTCAACCTCCGACCGTGCGGCTTGCAGGGCAAGGTTATTCTGGATCGCTCCCTGAACAAGCACACTGACTTCCGCCGGAGGAAATTCTTCCGGTGGGTTCTCCGTGGTAATGAAACGGTTTGCTCCGCTATCGGGTCTTGTCCCAACAAGCGAGGCTAACGCGTCAGAAAGGCGATCGAGTTGTTCCTCTCCATCCAGGAGGAGCACTTCTTGTTGCGCCAGGAATGTGCGGGCGTTGGCGACCTGGCTGGGGCCAATGAGCCCTGACTTCGCACGCACTTGCGCTTCCTTCAGGAGCGCTTCAGCCTGGTCGCGCGTTAGTTGCAATACCGCGTAATTGCGCTCAGCTTCATACAGGTCCCAGTAGCTTTGTTCCACTTGTGACGACACGGCAAGAATTTCCTGGTCATACCGTGCCTTCGCCTCATCAAGTTCATGTGAAGTCTTCTTTGCTTGTTTTTGCGCTGAGACGAAGAACCCTCCCAACAACGGCTGCCGGAGAGTCAGATTCCCCAGCGTTGTGTATTGAGGGTTCAGAAATGCGAAGGAGGAGTTCGTCAGCACACGCACGGTGTTCAGCGATGCGTCGATGCTCGTACCGATGGGTGATTGCCAACGAAGACCTGTAGTCCCGGTCGTTTGTTTCGTGCTCAGCACAGTGGCGCCTGAAAAAAATGAAGCCTGTGGGGATTCATCGTTCATGTAGTTTATGTTGAGGTAGAACTGGGGATCAAACGCCCCCGCTTCGCGCCTTGCTGCGCCGTTGGCAGCCGCGAAGGCTGCTTCTGCCGTTTTCACGCCTGTTGATCGCTCGAGTGCGTTCTGGACCGCCCCCTTCACCGTCAGGGTAGTTCCTTCAAGCCGATTGAGGATCTTCTGCAGAGCACTGTCAGGATTGACTGGTACCTGAGCTTCGGCGCGCATGGATAGAACAACGGTGAGGCAGAAGACAATGTGTCTCATCATGCTCTTGTCTGTCAAATGCTATTGTGGCAGGTTAGGAAGGCTCGTTCCCCGCGAAGTAGTACTCTCCGCAACACCTCCGGCACAGGAATCGTCCTCTCACGGAGATACTCACATTTTTCCCCATTGCAGAATGACATATTTTCAGCAAATTTGGCAAAACCCATATTTCCATGAACGCTCTGGAAGCGTCATTTCGTTCCGGAGACGTTTGGCGATTGGTGTGCTGGGAGCGGTAGTATGCGGGGAACAGCAAAGAGCAGACGGTAGGCAGGAAATGGCAAAGAGTAGACAGCAGGCAGGGAATAGCAAAGAGAAGACAGTAAACAGTATGAAGTAAGAAGACACCATGATACCGGCGCAGCCCCGCGTTCAAGCGCAGAAAGGTAAGAAAAACAGCGAGGAACTGAAGAAACGGACGTTGGTTGGCAATGAATTCGGACAGGATCTTCCTCCCAGTACTAGGATGACGGAACTGGTATCGGGACTTTATTGACCCGAACACGGAGTGGTCCCAAGATTGGATCCGACCGATGCCAATGCCGCAAAATGCCGATAGCTGTATCCGTAAGCGTTGCGCCGGATCGCAGGAGCACCTGTTCACCCACCGTTTTCACGTCGTCCAGAATGACCATGCCTGATTTCAGTTCCTTGAGTTCCAATGCGGCTTCAACCATATCAGAGGTCTTCGGCTGGAGCAGCTCAAGAATTCGGGACACCAGTGCAACGTCATACTTCTTCGGCTGGTTCTTCATCGTTTTGAGACTGCNNAGTAATAATATTTGCCACCTCCTCAAATCGCGGAATGTCCTTAAGGAGGCTTCCCGCAATGAGATGATAATTTTGAACGGCCGGGAACCGATCCAGTGAGGCGAGACCTTGTTTGTTCAGGGTTACTTGGATCCAAGGCGGAAGCACTGCAACACCGAGGTAGCAGAGGTCAAGAGCGCGCATAATCTGCCATCGCTCTGCAGGCTGGACCTCCGTCATCATATCGAGAACACTATTTCCGAGCCCGCGAATGCGGGCGGATCGGGCAGCTGCTTCTTCATTGATATACCCCACGAGATCACCGAGCAAGCGTACGGCGCCAGCAACAGTTCCCTCCAGCACTTGCTCCAACTGGGTATTGCTTGCCCTCAGTTCCTCCGCGAGGAATTGGTTTTCCTCCGTAAGATTATACTTGTTCACCAGGTCCCGGGCGAGGGCGAGGAATTCCTCATCCTTCCAGGGTTTCTCGAGATAGTGCGAAATACCCCCGACATTAATCGCGCGGAGAGTATCCTTTTGATCCGCGTAACCGGTAACCATTGCACGCATAGACCTGGGATATACCCGGCCAACGGTCTCCAACACTCCTACGCCGTCAAGTCCAGGCATCCGTTGATCGGAGAACACCACGGCGAAGGGTCCCTTGCTTATCAGTGTCTCTTCGATCTTTAAGGAATCCTGAAGCACAGTGGTTTCAAATTTTTCTTTCCGCATCAGGGAGGTGAAAGCCGACAACAGACCGGGTTCGTCGTCAACATAGAGCACCCGTCTGTTTGGTATAAATGATGCCATTGCAGATTCCTTCAGGATGATGTTGTCGCCTGATTCAGTTCGACCGCTTCCTTCAGTTTGTCCCGCCACGCAGGAACTCGTGCAATCACATAAGGATCGTGTGGGTCGGCTTTGCGTGATCCATCGTCGTCCAGGAGTTCGGCAAGCTGGAGGACTTTAGCCAGCGTGTCATCGCCAACCTTCCTGTGATGGTTGGTCACAGCAGCGGTAATTTCCTGAGGAAGATTCCAATAGTTCAACAGCGCCGACCCGACATCGTCATGCGTAATGCCGAATATCTGTGCATCGGCTTCATACCGGCTTGTGGTGCCATCTCCGGAGAGGACCATAAACTTGGCATACTTTTCAGGATCAGTGCTGCATCGGACAGCGAACCCGATATCCTGAAGCAGCGAGGCAGTATAGGCCAAATGCGGCGAACCAAACCCGGGCGTATTTACTGCGACCCATTTTGCTATTGTCGCACGACGCACTGCGGCCTTCCAGAGGATCTCGATGACTTCCTCCATTTCCTGTCCCTTGCCATCGCCCATAGTGTGGAATGCCTCCATGGCTGTGATAAGCCCGGTGACATAGTCTGTCCCAATGAAGATTACGGCATCCCGCGCACTGGTAATGGACTTCCTCGACGCATAGTATACCGAATTCGCCACTCGGAGCATTTTCGCCACGATGGGAGGGTTTTTTTCGATCTCCCTCACAATCGTATCAATGGAGTTGTTTTCCTTCGACAAGGCTGCTTGTAACTGAACATGAAGGCTGGGTGGTGAAGGGAGAGAATGAACGGATCTCAGGACAGTCTCCAGGCGCTGCCGCCTCACCCCTTCCAAGCGGGTAAGGATCATACCAAATAGCTCCTTCAACGACGCATCATCCCAGGGTTTAAGGACATAGTGGTGCGCAAGCCCTTTCGATAAGGCATTCATCACCACAGTCTTGTCTTCGTAACCGCTCAGGATCACTCTTATCGCATCCGGTACCAAGCTTCCCACGCGATTGAGATATTCAATCCCAGTCATCCCGGGCATCCGAAGGTCAGAAACAATCACGTCCGCTGGGTTCTTGCCCAGGAATTCAAGAGCATCACTGCCACGGACAAAAAATGACATTGTATATCCCTGTCGCCTGAGCAGGCTCTTCAACGATGAGAGGATCGCGTCTTCATCGTCAAGAAAGACGATCGACATCGTTCGGGTTAGTGAAGCCATGCGGTTCCTCTCAGTGGACAGTGTACCGTTTACCGTGGACAGTGTACAGTGGACAGTGCACAGTATTCAAGTGCTCGGCTGGGCTGCTGATGGCTGCTCCACGGGCAGCTCGATCGTCATCGTTGTCCCTTTGCCCAGCTCGCTCTTTACGCGCAATCGCCCCTTGTGCTTTTCAACAATCGATGCAGAAATCCNNCTTTCCCCTGCTCCTTCGTCGTAAAGAACGGATCAAAGATCTTCTTCAGATTGGCAGGCTGAATACCTTCGCCGGTGTCCTTGACCTGAATGATCACTTTCGGACCTTCACAATACGAGCGGAGAGTGATGATACCTTTGTTGTTAAATGCGTGCGCAGCGTTGACGAGAAGGTTAACCAGAACCTGTTTTATCTCCCCGATATTGCAGGTCACTTTGGGGATTTCTCCGTATTCCCTTTCAATGGTCGCCTTGTATTTCAGCTCGTTCCACGTGAGATTGATGGTGTCTTCCAGTGCGTCATTAATGTCGGCCTCGGTGAATCCCTCGTTACTCAGATGGGNNAACCCACGAAGACGCTCTACGATGCTTTTGATCCGATCCGCTCCATCCTTCGTGTGTCCCATCAATACTTTAAAATCCTCCACCACAAAATCCAAATCGGCTTGTGTATTTGCCTCGACCATCTCGCGTGCTTTTGTGCTGTACCGAGGATCCTCAGCCACGTCGTTGGCCAGGGTCGCCATCCGCTTGAATGCCTCCAGGATCTCATTGAAATACTCCTGAAAGCGGTTAAGATTGCTGGAAACGAAGGCAAGGGGATTGTTGATTTCGTGGGC
>PMNP01000177.1 GCA_003161755.1 Ignavibacteriota bacterium
GTCGTCCGGGAATTCACGCATAACCTCCAACATCTGGCGAAGCGCCTCCTCCCGCATGCCGGCCTCTGCGAGCATAACGACCCGATCACCCAGGAAATTATCCCGCGCCGTTACCCCCGCCCATATCCGCCCAAGCTCAAGCGCCTCCTCCACCAGTCCCGCCGCTGCAAGCGTGAAAGGCAGTTCCACCAGCCACGATCCGACATCCCCCTTTACATGGTCTTCCACCCGGTCCAGCTCCTCCTCAGTGGTAATGACATCCGCAAGACGCATGGCAAGGTCATATTCGGCGCGCAGGCGTGCCGACGAATCGCGGGGGTCTTTCTTCGTAAACCGGTTCTGGGCAGCTTCATCCACCTGGTGAATGAGCTCAGCATGCTCAGAAATCCATTCCGAACCCAGTTGTGCCGCCGGTCCTTCCTCTCTCTCTGCCCAGTGTTGCCACTGCGTGTTCACTCCAAACACATCATGAGGGCGTCGCGTGGATGGGTCGACACGGCCGCTCTCCCTGAATGCTCGCCGCACATCCTCCGCCGTCGCCATAGGCATGATCTCATCCTCACTGTCCGTCATCCGGTCGGCGAACCGAAGCGCAGTCTCCCGGAGCTCGGTGAGACCCCAGTCGGCACAATCGCAAAGAATTCCAGCCATATGATCCGTAGGAAACGCCGTGGGATGGGCGAGGAGCCTGTGGATGAACTGCACAACATCGTTCCGGCTCTCCGGTCGGAAGTGGGGCATTGCGATAACCCCCAGCACGGATGAGGAACGGGCATACTCGTCGGCTGCCTCGTCAAGGACGAACGCCATGATCTCATCCAGGCGACCGTGACCGGCTTTTGCAAACGGAATCCACATATGCTCCGTTAACGAGTCGCCGTACAACTTCCTCAAATCGTCACCGTCCATCCGCAGGCACTGGAGAAGGTCGGCAATCATTTCGGTGTCGCCCATTTCGGCCAGAAGGAAGATGGCCTGGCAGTCCGTCGCATCCAAAGGAGATTCCGAGGCACCCCCCACACGGACGCGACGGGCAAGCGCTTCCTTCAGATAGGGCTGAAAGTACTCACGATCTGAAAGAATCGCGTCAATGTGCTCAGCCGTCAGGAACCACTTCGACCGCAGCGCGTCACATAACACTGTCCTGTCCACCGGTTGTCTCCGTCTATTCTGTGTTCATGGGTATTATAATCCCGCTGTAAAGGGCAAGGCTCCCCTCACCCACGGATTCTGGATACTTCGTGCACCCATCCGACCCTCTCTATTCTGTCATCTGTTCTCTGTCATCTGTTCTCAGTTCTCTGTTGTCTGTTCTCTGTCCGCTGCCCGTCTCCGCCACCGGCGGAGACGAGGCCTCGTCCCGACCTTGTCGGGACTGGTACACTGTCCACTGTCCCCGAACTTTGTACCATCCTGGCACGTTATTCCTTCGGATTCAAGACAAACGAAGTAAATCCTATGCTCTCGCGGGNNAAAGTCCTCCTCGCATTCGACGAGATCATTCAGGGCCGGACTGTCAAACGCGCACGCCACGAGCTTCGCATGGGTGAGCGGGATCTGAGCAATCTGTTCATGATCGCTCTTGAACGCAATGGGTTCATTCCATCAACTGTGGCAGTCGCCGACATCCAACCCGGCGAGCGCATCCCGGCATTTGTGATCGATAGCGGCGTCGCATATTTTGGATGGATATTCTGGGAGAAATTCTCGAATGTGCGACTGCGCAAGCTCTTCGGCTCCATCGTTCGGAATGACAAAGGCGACTGGGCAGTCCAGATTTCCGCCCAACGCGCCACTGTGCTCTATGCCAACCCGGCGCTCAAATGTGAAATGGACATCGATAACCCCTCGGGCCTCTGATCCCGGCATTTCTTCCTAAGGACTGCCTATGAGTTATCCAACTTCAAAATTGCCAATCCAAATTTGAAAATTGCAGATGCCTGAACTTCCCGATCTCCTCTACATCCAGTCGGCACTCGCCGAGACATTGGCGGGCTCCTCCGTGGAAGATGTTGTCATCCAACGGCCTGTGGTGTTGCGCAACAATTTTGAACAATCTCCTTCTGAGTTGCTGCGCGGACGAAGTCTGATCAGGGTCATGATTGCAGGTCCCTTCATCATTCTCTCGTTTGTGGGAGACGTGGAGGTGATCATCAACCTTATGCTTGCCGGACGATTGCAGTTGCAGCATCATGGAGAAAAGCCACTAGGCTATCGTTGCTGTTCCATCGCATTCACGGGAGGGGTGGCACTTCACCTGAGCGATGATCAAACAATGGCCAAGGTCTATCTTATCCCTGCCGGTTCCCGCACGCTCGTTCCAGCCCTCACCACGCAAGGGGTGGATATAATGAGTTCTGATTTCACGCCGGAGGCATTTTGCGCAATCTGCAAGGCTCACGCACGGAAACAGGTTCGCGTGATGATCAATAATCACAGCATCCTCAGCAGCATCGGCAACGCGTACGCCGACGAGATTCTGTTTGAGGCCGGGATCCATCCGAAGACACTCGTGGGGAAACTCTTGCCGCCAGAGGTGGATCGCCTGCATCAGGCGATAGGATCTGTCATCACATGGGGAACTGAGATGGTCCGGAATGCGCATCAACCCATCCATGTCAAAGTGCGCGAGCATATGCGGGTTCGCAACCGGCACGGAAGTCCCTGTCCGCGCTGCGGGACGACAATCCGCCGTGCGGGCGTGCGCGGGCACGATGTGTACTTCTGCCCGCAATGCCAGCCTGCAACGCGGCGGCAGTTCATTGACTGGAATGGGAAGGCGGAAGCGAGCAGGCAAGCACTCGAACGTCCATAGTTTGGTCGCGAGGATCGCGGTCGGAAACGGCCGCTTCCCTTTGAGTCGGGTATTCTCTACCTTTGTGATGCACCGACTCCTCTCCGTATTATAGCCACGGAAACTTCCATGACTCTGCAACAGCTGCTCAATGAAAAAGCGCCGGAAATCCTTCGCGAGACTTCCGACGCAATGCAGCGTGCCCACGCAAAACATTATGAACAGGCCGGACTTGACCAGATGCATCAACGACTCAAGGCCCTGTTCACACTCACGGCGCGGGGAGTCAAGGAACGAAACCTGGGTCCGATGATTGCACACGCAGAGACCATTGCACAAGAACGGTTTACGGCAGGATACGATCTGTGGGAAGTCCAAACAGCGTTCAACGTTCTTGAGGAGACGATTTGGCGCCGCATACTCGCCGACATGCCACCCGAAGGCTACGCTGAGGCGCTCGGACTCGTCAGCACCATTCTGGGAGCAGGAAAAGATACGTTGGCAAGACGGTATGTTGCACTGGCGACAAAGACACACACACCGTCCCTGAATCTGCAATCGTTGTTCACCGGAACGGAAAGTTCATCGTAGCGAACAGTAGATAACGCATCGAGAACATGATCAAGGAGAACTCGCTCTATGTTCCGCACCGTGCAGGACTTTGTCTATATCTGGTCACACGAGTTTGAGGCAACGCAAAAAATGCTCAAGCACCTCACCAACGATAGTCTTGCCAAAGCAGTGACCCCCGGCGGACGATCGCTTGGACGTCTTGCGTGGCACATCGTCACGACAATACCAGAAATGATGAACCGGACCGGCCTCACCATCCCCGGGCCGGGACCGGAGTCCCCTATTCCTACCTCGGCGAAGCAGATTTTCGACGCGTACAATATCGCCGCCGAAGCACTGTTGGATCAAATACGATCCCAATGGACCGATGATTCCCTGCAAATCGAAGATGAAATGTACGGCGAGAAGTGGAAGCGGGCAAACACTCTCGCCTCGTTGGTGTTTCATCAGATCCACCATCGGGCGCAAATGACCGTTCTGATGCGCCAGGCGGGACTGAGCGTCCCCGGTATCTACGGCCCCTCCAAGGAGGAATGGTCGGCAATGGGGATGACGCCACAAGAATGACACGGCCGGTGGCAGACCAGAAACAGAACTTTCCTGCTGTTTGCGGGTGTTTTGTCTGAGACAGATATTCCGTCACACAGGAACTGTTTGGAACGGCATGAAGATTGGGGTTTTGGGAACAGGAGAAGTGGGAAGAACACTTGGCAGCGGATTCGTCAAGCTTGGACACAGCGTGACAATTGGATCGCGTTCGCCGGACAGTCCAGCACTTGTCGAGTGGAACGCAAAGAACGGAGGCGCCGCTCATTCCGGGACCTTTGCTGAAGCGGCGACATACGGGGAACTTGTTATCCTTGCAACGCTTTGGACCGGCACGGAAAACGCGCTCCGTCTGGCCCAGCCGTCGAATTTGGCCGGCAAGATCGTTATTGACACGACAAACCCCCTGGATTTCTCCCATGGATTCCCGCCGTCGCTCTTGATAGGCCACTCGGACTCCGCTGGCGAGCAAGTTCAGCGTTGGCTTCCTGGTTCACATGTTGTCAAAGCATTCAACCTGGTTGGGAATGCCCACATGGTTCATCCCGAATTTTCCGGAGGTCCTCCCGACATGTTCATCGCAGGGAACGACACGAAAGCCAAAGAGACGGTTGCAGCCTTGTTGAAGGACTTTGGATGGTCGGTGATCGTTCTTGGCGGAATCGAAAATTCCCGAATCCTCGAACCCGCGGCGCTTCTTTGGATTGTCACCGCCGCCAAACTTGGCTCATGGGACTTGGCCTTCAAACTCTTAAGAAAGTGACTGCCCATACAATCCAGATCCACCATACAACGAGGTCTTTTCTTTCATCAGGAGTGGAAGATCACGTAAGATTCTGCTATATTATCTATTATCTGTGGCTTCATGCTCCGGGCTCTTCCGATACGAAACTCATTTTCAAAGCTCCCTGGATTCCCCCCCTGGCGCGCGTTCTTCGACCTTATGGATAGAGTCTCCATTTGACGTACAGTTTTCCCTGCACGGGTTCTTGATCACAAGAGCTATCTCCCCTCATGATTCAACGTTTCTTCTATTATCGCATGGAATAACAGCCTCATGAATCTCCCTTTTTCCGGTGTGCTTGAACTCGATCCCAAACGATTTGGGTTTGTTCGCACTCCGTCATTAACCCTCGCAAGAACACCCCTGGATCCTTTTGTTCCACCATCGGTAGTCATTGCCGCGAACCTCCGCGCAGGCGTTTTTCTGGAGGGGGAGGCGGAGGCACGAAACGGCCGGAGTCCTGAAGTCCGGCAAATCCTCCGGGTCAACGGCTGCGCTCCTGATGAATGGAAGCTGCTGCGAGAGTTCAACGCGCATGATGTCGTTTCTCCCAACGAGCCCTTGCGGCTTGAAGGGCCGGGTGCCGACGTTGCAATGCGCATTGTCTCCCTGTTTTGTCCCATCGGCAAGGGACAGCGCGCATTGATTGTCTCTCCGCCGAAGGCTGGCAAAACAATGCTCCTCCAGCAGCTTGCCCAGGCAGTCAGCAATCTCAACCCCGATGTTGAATTGCTCGTTCTGCTCATCGATGAGCGGCCTGAGGAAGTGACCGACATGCGAAGAAGTATCCGAGGCCAGGTCTTCGCGAGCTCGAGCGATGCCGACCGTGGCAACCAGGTCCGCCTTGCTCAGCTCACGCTGGAGTTCGCAAAACGGAAAGCTGAGGCGGGCAAAGATGTGGTGCTTTTGCTCGATTCCCTCACCCGGTTGGGACGGGCCTTCAATATTCACCAGAAGAGCAGCGGTAAAACTCTCTCGGGAGGCGTGGATGCCCGGGCACTTGAAATTCCCAAAAGAATTTTCGGCG